>JABDJW010000023.1 GCA_013002375.1 Acidimicrobiales bacterium
GGCGTAGAGCGAGCGGGTGTCGATGTCGACCAGCACGTTCTCGCGATCGGCGGGGTTGGGCCGCACCTCCCCCACCATCCGGCCGGTTCCCCACGTCGAGGCCAGACCGGGCGCCACGATCCATTGGGTGCCGCCGTCGCCGTGATCACTGCCGGCCGAGGCGTTCTGAGGAATGCGTCGGCCGAACTCGCTGGTCGTCATCACCATCACCTGCTCGGCACGGCCGACTTCGGCCATCCGCTGCAGAAACAAGTCGATGCCTTCGGCCACATCGGTGAGTAGCTCAGCCTGCATGTTGGCCTGATTGGCATGGGTGTCGAACCCACCAGCGCCGACCACGACGACCCGGGTTCCCAGATCGAGTTCGATCACCCCGGCCGCAGCCTCCAGCGCTTCCGAGACGGTACGTCGGCGCTGACCGTTGAAGTCGGTGAGATCCGGGGCGAGGATCTCGAAGGCGTCGGTTGCTTCGATCGCCGGCGCCATCGTCGCCCGGTATGCAGCTCGGAAACCGCGGCCGGTCGGCTCGGCGCCACCGATCTCGCGATAGGCCTGGGCCACCCGCTCGGCCGCAACGGGCCCGACCCGGGACAACAACATCTGCTGCGGGGCCAGCACGGAGGTCGTCAGCCGGCGTCGGCCCTGCAGCGCCGGCGAGCCGAACGCCAGCCCGAGCCCGGCAAACGGATTGTCGTCAGCGATGGCGGCGTCGAGCCAACGGCCCAGCCAACCGGTGCCGACCGGCGGATCGGGATGACCGGCCCACCAGTGATCCATCGCCTGGAAGTGCGAGCGGGACTGGCCGGGCAGGCCGAGACCGTGCACGAACGCCATCTGACCGTCGGCCCAATACGACGCCAGCGGCGCCATCGCCGGATGCAGCCGAGCATCGGAGTAGCCGGCCAGCGCAACTCGATCGGCTTCGGGAATGGCGAGCGTCGGTCGAGCGTCGCGGTAGAACCCGGCTTCGGGCACCAACGTATTCAAGCCGTCGTTGCCCCCGCCCATCTGCACCACGACCAGAATCGAATCGGCCGGCGCCGGCAGCGTGGTCGTCGGCGGCGGCTCGGTCGTGCTGGCCGGGGGCGGAACCGTCGAACTCGTCGTGGTGGCCGGGGCGGTGGAGGTCGGATTGGTGGGGAGGGGCCCCAGAGCATCGAGGGTGTTTCCTCGCTGCAGTGCGGCGTAGCCGGCCCCGCCGACCGCAGCGGCGCCGGCGGCGAGGGCCAGGAACCGCCGCCGGTCGAAGCGCGAGCCATACGTCGAGCCCGGGCCGGGATCCTCGCCCGCCGCAGGCGGCCCATCAGGATGTGCGTTCTGGTTCGGCTCGGTCATACCACCACGACCTCGGGGGCGGTGAGGGCCAACACCAGGACGGCCCGGCCGCCCTGGGGCCCGACATCGGCCAACAGGTCACGCATCGCCGCCTGGGTCGAGGGGGCGAAGCCACCCAACAGGCCGAACCGAACCGCGAGGGCCGCGAACTCACCGGAGGCGGCCTCGGCCACGACGTCGGCCGCGGCGTCGAGGCCGCCCACGATGAACGAGGCGAGCCGTAGCCGGCTGGCGTGGGCCGATGCGCTGAGCCACGCGGCCGGGGGTGGGTAGCCACCGACGTTCGGGGGTGTACCCGGCACCTGGCCGCCGGCCCGCAGGCCGGTGATGAGTCGAGCCGGATCGATCGTGCCACCGGTGACCTTGAGTGCGGTGACCACCCATGCGGCCGGACCGAGCGGTTCGGGTGTGACCCCGCCCTCCAGTGCGATCTCGAGCGTGGCCCGAACCAGCGGGGCGATCTCCAGATCGTTGTCGGCGAACACCGCCGCCAGATCGGCGACAGTCGCAGCGTCGGGCTCGCCGCCCAAGATGGCCCGGGCCACCTTGCCGGCGATGTACACCGGACAGGCCGGATGGTTCAGCACGGCGTCGATCACCGAATCGACATCGTTGACTCCCTCGACCCCCACCAGCGTCTGTGGGGTCGGGTCATGGCGAGCCGGGTTGAAGCGAGACTGGCCGGTGCCTCGATTGACGACCCAACCGGTCAGCGCGGTCGCCGCAGCAACCACATCGGCTTCGTCGAACGGGCCGAGACCCAGCGAGTAGAGCTCCATGAGTTCGCGGGCGAAGTTCTCGTTGGGGGCGGCGCCGGTCGAGGTCACGCCATCGAGGAAATGCAGCATGGCCGGATCGGTGCTGACCGCCCGCAGGAGATCACCGTAGTTCCCCATTGCGTGCACCCGCAGGACTTCGAGATGCCGGGCCACGTAGCCGAACACCGGTACGAACACGTTGGACACCGCGAAGTGGTCATGCCAGAACAAGTGCATGAAGCCGTCGAGCGGGCGCTCGGTCGTGCGGTAGTAGTCGAGCCAGTCGGCGACCATCACCCGGTTCGCGGTGGTGCGGTTGGAGCCGCGAGGGTCGCGGGTGGCCGCGATCGAGCGGAACGGGCCCTCGGGGGCGGGTGGGTCGGCGGGCGTCGTCCACTGCTGCACCACGGCGGCGAGACCGACCTCGGTGCGGCGAGCCATGTCGCCCGGGGCGAGGCCGAACCCAACCCGACGGCCAAGCCAAGCCAGCTTGGCCGTATCCGATTGGTTGTGCCCTCGCACGCGCCCGGTACTCACGACCGAGATGGTACGTCGGTCAGCCGCAGGTGGTGACGCGGACCAACTCGGCGAAACGCTCGACGGTCGCGTCCGGCCGCCGGGTGGCCCACTGGGTGAAGGCACCCTCGAGCTCGTCCGTGTCGGTCGCCGTGTCGCCGGCCACGTCGACCCGCACGCAGGTGACGCCGCCTTCGTCCCACGACACGAACCAGTCGCCGCCCCAACCTTCGGCCGCTTGGTTGGCCTGGGTGCTGCCGATCTCGGCGGTGAGCATGATGTCGATGACGAGCTGGCCCACGACGCCGTCTTCGGCGATCTCGCCATCGGCCGGCGGCGGGGCGACCTCGAGCCGCGGTTCGGTGCGCCGATCGGGATCGAGCACTTGCTCGCTGGTGCGGAACGGATCCAGGAAGGCATCGTCGAGCGCTTGCTGCCCGTCGCGGAGCAGATCGTTCACCAGCCGCTGGCCGTCCTCGTAAGGGGCCAGGACCAACTCGAGGTACTCGAACGACACCACGCTGAAATCGAGCCCCAGACTGAGCCGGTTCTGCTCGGCGATCAGCTCGGCGCGTTCGGCGGGCGTGAATTGCGCCTCGTAGGCGGCATCGATCCGGCGGGCGTTGCCCTCGACCAGAGCCCGGAACCCGAAGCCGATCTCGTCGTCCGCATCGTCGTACTCGGGCCGATCGAGCACGAAGTACTGATCGTCGAGGGCATGGGTGAGTTCGTGGGCGATCGTCGACCGAACCAGTGGCGTGGTCTCGGCTCCCCGCACGACCAACTCCTTGGTGTCCGAGTCGTAGTAGCCGAGCACGCCCCCCGAACCCAAGGCCTCCTGGGCCTCGATCAGGTCGACGTCGGGTGCCAGCAGCCCCAGCGCGTGATAGATGCCCGAGTAGTTCTCGTACTCCTCGGCATATTCCTCGGCATCTTCGCGCACGAGCGCGTTGAACCGTTCGAGGAACTCGGCTGCGTCGAGAGCCAGCACGACCGGCCGCTCCATGAACACCAGACCTCGCTCGGCTTCGACGAAAGCGACGATGTCATCGACCACGGCTTCGAACTCGGCGTCGGTCGCCGGTGGCACGGTGGGTTCGACCGGCGTGGGCGCCGTCTCCTCGGGCTGGGTGGCTGGCGGCTGCGTTGGTTCGGCTTGGGTGACGGGCGGTTGGGTCGGGTCGGGCGGGGCCAGGTCTTCGAAATCCGAGGTCGCGCCCACCGGTTCGGCCACCGTCAGCTCCGAGCGGTCGGTGGTCAGGCCCATCACGACCGCGACGAGCAGGACGGCCAAGCCCCCGATGGCGGCGGCCCACAGCCACCGCATCCTGGTGTCGTCGCGACCCGGTGGCGCCGGCGGACGCGGCAGCGACGACTCCGGCCCGAAGTCGATTGCGGCCGGCGTATACGGCGGCGGAGCAGTCGGAGGCTGCGAGGGATATTCGACCTGATTGGGCACGATGTGGGGGACCTCGTCGGCGCGGGTGGTGCTGTTCTATCGACGCTACAAGGCCATGACTGAACAACGGCCGCGGCCCGCCCGGCGGAGCAGCGGACTACAGCGAATCGAGCGCCCGCTCGAGGTCGGTGACGATGTCGTCGACCCCTTCGATACCGACCGACAGGCGGATGAGGTTGTCGGGCACCTCGAGCGGCGAGCCGGCCGCGGAGAGGTGGGTCATGGCGCCGGGGTGCTCGATCAGCGACTCGACGGCGCCCAACGATTCGGCCAGCGTGAACACGGTGGTGGCGGCGGCCAGGCGCATTGCGGCGGCTTGGCCGGCTGCGACGGTGAACGACACCATGGCGCCGAAGTCGGACATCTGTTTGACCGCGACCACATGGCCGGGGTGCTCGGACAACCCCGGGTACAACACCCGATCGACGGCGGTGTGGCCCTGCAGGAGTTCGACGACCGCCTTGGCGTTGGCGCACTGGCGATCCATGCGCACGGCCAGCGTCTTGAGACCACGGCTGGTCAGGTAGGCGTCGAACGGCGACGGGACCGCGCCCACGCCATTCTGCAGAAAGGCCAGATCGGCCGCCTGTTGGTCGCCGTTGGTGGCGACGAAGCCACCGACCACGTCGCTGTGGCCACCGGCGTACTTGGTGGTGCTGTGCACGACGACGTCGGCACCGAGGGCCAGCGGTTGCTGAAGGTACGGCGTCGCGAAGGTGTTGTCGACCACCAGCAGACCGCCATGCCCGTGGGCGACCTCGGCCGACGCCGCGATGTCGACGACGTTCAGCAGCGGGTTGGTCGGTGTTTCGACCCAGACCATCTTGGTGTTCGGCTGCCAGGCGGCGGCGAGCGCATCGGGGTCGGTGAGGTCGGCCGCCGACCACTCGATGCCCATCGGGGCCAGCACCTTGGAGATCAGCCGGAACGTGCCGCCGTACGCGTCGTCACCGAGCACCAGGTGATCGCCCGGGCGCAGCTGGCGCAACACCGCGTCGGTGGCCGACATGCCGCTCGCAAAGGCCAGGCCGTGCGCGGCCCCCTCGAGCGAGGCCATCTGCGCTTCGAGCGCGGCCCGGGTGGGGTTGCCGGTGCGGCCGTACTCGAAGCCCCGGTGTTGCCCGACTTCGAGTTGGGCGAACGTCGTCGCCATCGAGATCGGCGTGACCACCGCGCCGCTGCTGGGATCGTGGGGTTGCCCGGCCCGAATGGCCCGGGTCTCGAAGCTGTACACCTCGGCGTTGGCAAAATCGTCGTCAGCCATGGGTTCTCCGTCGGTAGGTGGGCGGGCGGGTTCGCCGGTTCAGGCGTCGGGTGACAGGAACCGGAGCACGTCGGTACGCGAGATCACCGACCGGGGTCGGCCTCCGTCGAGCACCAGCAGGGCCTGGGCCGATTCGAGCATCTCGACGGCCAGCTCCACCGGCTGGCCGGCGCCGATCGTGGGCAGGCGCGGGCCCATGACCGACTCGACCGACTTGTCGAGCACGCCGTCGGCGTCGAAGGCCAGCTCCATCAGCCGCAGCTCGGTGACGGCACCGATGACTTCGGCCGCCGCGATCGGCATCGCCCCCTTGGCGACCGGCATCTGGCTCACGCCGGTGTCGCGCATGAGGCGGACGGCATCGCTGACCGTCACGTGGGGCTGCACATAGAGCAGCTCGGGGGCGTTCGACGAGCGGGACGCCAAGACGTCGCCGACCGTTGGGCCCGAGGCGGTGTTGAGCAGACCGAACCCGGCCAGCCACTCGTCGTTGAACAGCTTCGACAGGTAGCCCCGGCCCGAGTCGGGAATGAACACGACCACGAGATCTTCCGGGGTGAGCCCGGCGCCGATCTCGAGCGCGGCCGCAACGGCGGTACCACACGAGCCACCGATCAGGAGGCCCTCTTCACGCGTTACTCGCCGCGCCATCGCGAAGGAATCGGCATCGCTGATCGCGATGGTCTGATCGACGAGTTCGGGGGCATAGGTGGTGGGCCAGAAATCCTCTCCGACGCCCTCGACCAGGTACGGCCGGCCCGAGCCACCGCTGAACACCGAACCTTCGGGATCGGCGGCGACGATCTGGATGTCCGGATTCTGCTCCTTCAGGTAACGGGCGACGCCGGTGATCGTGCCCCCGGTTCCGGCGCCCGCGACGAAGTGGGTGATCTTGCCGTTGGTCTGCCGCCAGATCTCCGGGCCCGTGGTCTTGTAGTGCGACAGCGGGTTGGCCGGGTTGGAGTACTGATCGGGCCGGTAGGCGCCTGGGATCTCCTTCACCAGCCGCTCGGCCGTGGAGTAGTACGACTCCGGGTCATCGGGGGCCACCGCGACCGGACACACCACGACCTCGGCGCCGTAGGCCTCGAGCAGGGTGACCTTCTCGGGACTGACCTTGTCGGTCATGACGAACACGCACTTGTATCCCCGCTGGGCGGCCACGATGGCCAGACCGACGCCGGTGTTGCCCGACGTCGGTTCGACGATCGTCCCACCCGGCTTCAACAGGCCCGCTTCCTCCGCGGCGTTGATCATTTCGAGCGCGGGACGGTCCTTCGAACTTCCCCCGGGGTTGGTCGTTTCCAGCTTGGCCACGATGGGACAGGCCAGGTCGGCAGCGACGCGGTTGAGCCGCACCATCGGCGTGTTGCCGATCAGGTCGAGCGCCGACTCGGCGATATCCATTTCGGAGAAATCCATCAGAGCGTCCAGATCGTTCGGCGAGGAGCAGGGAGATTGTCTATGACGTGGTCGTCGGCACCACGGTGGTCGGAACCGTCGTCGTGGTTTCGACAGTAGCGGGATGCGGGGCAGTTCCGGGCGGACTCGGCGCGACCAAGGGGATGCGGCTCAACGGGCTCCAACGAATACCCGACGGCACCCGCTCGGTGACGAGGCCGAGACCGAACGGCTCGCGCCCGCCCCGATCGGTGAAGGTCACCGCGCCGAGATCGGTGGCCAACCCCCGGAGCCCACTGATCTCGGAGGCCAGGGCGTCGAGATCGAGGGCCAACGGCTCGTCGATTTCGGCGGGCAGCGCGGCATCGAGCACTGCGATCCAGGCCGCCGCAGCCGCGAGCCCGCCGCCGTCGGTTGCGATGTGGGTGAGGTAGGAC
>JABDJW010000038.1 GCA_013002375.1 Acidimicrobiales bacterium
CGACGCCGTCGCCGCGCTCGACGGCCCGTACCACACCGTCGTTGTCGTCACCCCTCGCTCGATGGGCGCGGCGAGTAGTGAATTCGTGCCCGTCGATGTGAACAACGCGGTGCGGGCCGGCAACCGCAACGCCGATCCCGTCGACGCACTGGCCGGTTTCGTCGGCGCGTTGACCGGTGCAGCCCCCGAGGTCGAGGCGGCACCGTCGGCGGGCGGAACCCGCGTGCCCCTGGGCGGGCGGGAAGACCAGCCCGGGGACCTCGACCGCGACCGCACGTCGGGGGGCTCGTCTTCGAGTGCTGAATCCTCGTCGGGGGGCGGCGTCAGCATCTGGTGGTTCGTCGGGCTCGGGCTGGTGGCCATGCTCGGCTTCAGCTGGTGGGGGAAGCGCAAGGCGGCCAGGCAACAGGAGGCAAACCTGGAGCAAGCCCGGACCGAGGCCAAGGCCCAGCTTTCGGCCATCGCCCAGTTCGTGTACGACCTCAACGACCGCATCTCGCTCGGCGATGACGATGGCCTCAAGACCGAGTTCGCCACCGCCAGCGGCGACTACCAACAGCTCTCGGAGCTGGTCGACGAAGCCGACACCGGCCCCGAGCTCGCTGAGCTGGCCGACAAGGTCGACACCCTTCGCTGGAAGATGGAGGCCTTCGAGGCTCGCCTCGAAGGCCGCGAACCTCCGCCGCGGCCGGCCGAACCTCGAAGTCGGGCCGAACACCGCGACGATCATGATCGCATTCCAATCAGCAGCCGTGGCCGCAGTCGGTCCAGCCGCACCGCCTGCTTCTTCGATCCTCAGCATCGCCCCGGGGTGGTGCCGGCCACCGTGGAGATGGATCGCGAATCGGTCGATGTCCTGCTGTGTCGCGATTGCTCGCGCCGGCTGCGCGATGGGCAGCAGCCCGACCCCCGGTATGTGAACGTCGGCCGCCGCAAGGTGCCGGCCGCGCTCGCCCCGCTCGGGTACGGGGGCCTGGGCCTGCTGCTGGCCAGCCTGTTCAACGTGCGCACCAACGACATGACCCAAGGGGTTGCGTTCGACTGGTCGAGCCACGTGGCAGGGATGCCAAAGCCCGGCTCGCGACCGCGGGCCGAGCGCCTGCCCACCCGGCCGAGGCGTCGGCGCCGCGGCCACCCGCGCTAGCTACTCCGCGGCGGCCTCGGTCGTCGACGTCGGCAAATCCAGTACGGGGAAGCTGTTCGGATCGAACGAGGGGTAGTCACGACGAGTCGCTTCGGGCAGAAGGCCATTCTCGGTCGACAGGTCAGCAGGCTCGCCGTCGACCAGCAGTCGGACCCGCGTGACCCGTGGCCCGGCCGTTGCCGTGTAGACGAGCTGGGCGTGGGCTTCCACGAGCCTCGGGCCGAGAAGATCGACGAAACTGTTGGACAGATTGATGACCGCGATGCCGGTGAGTTGGCTGAAGTCCACGCCGAGCACCACGACTGGCTCGACTTCCTCGTTCTGCGGGTCGGTGACGAGGAGGTTCACCAGATTCTGGCTGATCTCTTCGTCGGTGGCGGGTGACGACAGGAGGGCCCGCAAGGTTGCCAGCAGGCGCCCGTCGCCGCTGGCCCGCTCGACCGTACGCAGCCGCGGGCTGTCGGTCTGCACGAAGTACAAGGTGACGGTCTGGCCGGCGGGTGCCTCGGTGGTCGGGGCGCCGGCTTCGGTTCCCTGGAGCGCCTCGGGGAGATCCTCGATGGCGATCTCGCGGACCTCGCCGTCGGTCGGGACCGAGCAGGCTCCGGCGATCAAGGCAACCACGAGGGCGACGAGGAGCCGATGGGTCATACCAGCGCTCCTTGGGTGATCGGCAGCTCGACGACGAACCGGGCGCCGCTGCCGGCGTCGCTGTTCTTCTCCACCCACACCGTGCCACCGTGCAGGCGGACGTGTTCCTCGACCAACGAGAGGCCGAGGCCGACACCGGTGTCGTCGCCGCGCCGGCCGCCCGCGCTGCCCCGGGAGAACCGATCGAAGATCACCAGCGCTTCGTCGGCCGGAACGCCGGGTCCTTCGTCGATGACCGAGATGCGCACCCGCGACTTCTCTTCTTCGATCTCGATCGCCGTGGCGCCGCCGCCGTACTTGTCGGCGTTGCGCACCAGGTTGGCCATGACCTGGGCCAGCCGCCGCTTGTCGGCCTCGATCACCAGGGCCTCGGACCGGGGCGGGCACAGCACCGGGATGTCATCGGTCGTGGCCAACCGGATCGCCTGGCGGACGAACTCGCAGACCGCGATCTCCTCCACCTGGAGCGACGCGGAACCGACATCGAATCTCGAGATCTCGAGCAGGTCTTCGACCAGCTGGGCGAAACGGTTGATGTCGTCGTCCAAGAGTTGCAGCGCGGTGGCGGCTCGGGGTGAGAGTTCGGCCTTGGTGTTGTTGAGCACCTCCATCGAGGCGGTCAGCGTCATCAACGGAGACCGCAGCTCGTGGCTCACTTCGGTCGCGAAGCGGGCATCGCGTTGGATGCGATGCTCGAGGGCGCCGGCCATCTCGTTGAACGAACTGGACAGGCGTTCGAGATCGCGGTCGGCCTTGGGGTCGAGCCGGGTATCGAGCCGGCCGCCGGCGATCGCCGCCGCAGCGTCGCTGATCTCGCGAAGAGGCGACAGGGTCCGCCGGCTGGCCCACCATCCCAGTAGGGCACCGAGCATGGTCGTGCCCGCCGCGGTGGTGATGAGGATGATGCCAAGGGTGCGTAACGTGCTGTCGGTTTCGCTCAGGTCGACCGCCTCGTAGTACTGCGCGTCGAATCCCGGAATGGGCAGGCCGATGATCAGGGTGGGATTGCCGTCGAGCACGGTGCGGGTCTGTGACGCGATGCCCTCCTTGGCCCGGTTGACCACCGGCGCCGGCACGTCGTCGGGCCCGAACGACTGCACGTCGCTGCCCTCGCGGGTCTCGCCCAGGCGCAGCAGGGTGCGCGAGCCCTCGGTGGTGATGAGGCTCGAGAGGATCCCGGACAGATCGGCGTCGGGGGTGAGCTGGCGACTGACCCGGCTGGCATTGTTGAATGCCACGTCGAGCGCGCCGGACTCGCGCTGGGCCAACAGCACCTGGCGGGTCACGCCCAGCGTGGTGGCGGCCAGGACGGTCGTCACCAGAAGCGCGCCGAGCGCGAAGGCTGCGCTGAGCCGGGTGCGCAGACCCGATCGCTGGAACCAGGTCAGCATGGCTCAGGAGCCGCGCGGGTAGGCCGGCGAAGGAGCCAAAACGAGGATTCGCAGAACACCGACTCTCACTTCCGGCTCGCCCCCCTACGCCTGGATCTTGTACCCGAGGCCTCGGACGGTGACCACGTGTTGGGGATCGGCAGCATCGGTCTCGATCTTGGTGCGCAGGCGTCGGATGTGGACGTCGACCAACCGGCCGTCGCCGAAGTAGCCATAACCCCACACCCGTTCGAGCAGCACTTCACGGCTGAACACCCGTCCGGGGCTCGACGCCAGCTCGACCAGTAGCCGGAACTCGGTCTTGGTCAGGTGGATCGGTTCGCCCGCCTTGCGCACGACGCCTTCTTCAGGGATGACTTCCAGGTCGCCGAAGACCATCTGGGCCGCGCCGCCCTCGGAGGTGCGGACTCGGCGAAGCAGCGCCCGGATGCGGGCCGATAGTTCCTTGGGGGCAATCGGTTTCGTCAGGTAATCATCCGCGCCGGCTTCCAGGCCGGCGACGACATCGTGGGTGTCGGAGCGAGCGGTGACCATGACGATCGGTACGTCGCTGCCGCGGCGAATCGAGCGGCAGACGTCGAAGCCGTCGATGCCGGGCAACATGATGTCGATCAGCACGACATCGCTGGGGTTGCGGTTGAACATCTCGAGTGCGCTCTCACCGTTGTCGGCCTCGTCGACCTCCCAGCCCTCGTCCTCGAGGGCGAGCCGCACCGACGTTCGGATGCGTTCGTCGTCTTCCACGGTCAGAATGCGCGTACCCACGCCCGCTAGTGTGCCTCATTCTCGACCGGGATGGGAGCCGCGGTCGAAGTCGCCTTCAGCTCAGGCGCGCCAGCCCGAGCCGAGATGAGCCAGCAGGGCTGCGTGGAGGGCCGGTGGACCACAGACCGCCTGGTCGGTCCACGAGGGCTGCCCCGAGAAATCGGTGAGCAATGCGCCGGCCTCGGTGGCGATGAGCCCGCCGGCGGCCACGTCCCACGCCGACAAGCCGCGCTCGAAGTAGATGTCGAGCCGGCCACACGCGACCGCGCAGAGATCGAGGGCGGCGCCACCGAACCGGCGAATGTCGCGGACGATGGGCAGAAGGTGCACCAGGGTTTCGGCTTGGTCCCGACGGACGTCGGGTTGGTAGTTGAAGCCGGTGCCGACGAGGGCGATCGACAGGTCGTCGACCTTCGAGACCGAGAGCGGTCGCCCGTTCCGGGTCGCACCCCCGCCCTTGGTGGCGGTGAACGTCTCGGCCCGGATCGGGTCGATCACCAAGCCGGCGCTGATGACCCCGTCGATCTCGGCTGCGATCGAAATGCTGTAGCCGGGCAGGTCGTAGAAGTAGTTCGTGGTGCCGTCGATCGGGTCGATGATCCACCGCACGCCGCTCGTGCCGTCGACGCTGGCGCCTTCTTCGCCCAAGATGCCATCGTCGGGGCGGGCGTCGAGCAGGCGGGACACGACCTCGCCTTCGCACCAGCGATCCATCTCGGTGACCATGTCGGTCTTCGAGGACTTGGTGTCGACGTTCCGGGTCGCCGCTCGGCGGCCCTGAATCAGCGTCGGCCCGAGATCGGTGGTGAGGTCGAGGGCCAGCGCCAACAAGGCGGCCGGCGTGACGTCGGCGGGTCGGCTCACGGATGGTTGCCGGGCTCGGACGGATCGGGATCGCGCGCCAGCAGCTTGCCGTAGGTGTCGGCTTCACGTTCGCGATCAGCTTGCAGTTGCTTCTGGAGTTCGAGCGACTTCCATTCGCCCATGGCCCGCAGCGTGAGTACGGCGACGATCGCCACGCCGACGGCGGCCATGATCGCCCCCACCACCGCACCGAACGCAGCCCAGTTCGAGCAACCGTCGGGGCCACAGTTGAGGTCGGTCACCGCATAGCCGATGAGCCCGCCGGCCCCTCCGGCCAAGACGATGGCGACGATGGCGAGCGCTCGGGCGAGGAGCGACGGTGCCGCAGACTCGATCGGCCCAGGGTCAGGAGGCACGGGGCCGATCGACGTGGGAGGGGGTGGCCCGGAGTCCATCGGACCAGCCTATCGAGGGCCGGATTCTTGTGACCCACCGGCGTTGGTTCTCCGCCCGGCGAGGGTTCCCACCGATTGGCGGGCGACGGTCCTAGGCTGCGTCGAGTGCGTACCTTGGTCATTTTGCCGACCTTCAACGAGGCGCTGAACATCGAGACCGTTGTGCGGGGCATTCGTTCCGCGGTGCCCGAGGTCAGCATTCTGGTCGTCGATGACGGCAGCCCGGACGGAACGGCCGACATCGCCGAACAGCTCGCCGAGGAGTTGGGCTCGATCGAGGTCATGCGGCGCGACGGCAAGCAAGGCCTGGGCTCGGCCTACCGAGCCGGATTTCGTCACGGCATCGATGCCGGGTTCGATGCCATGGTCGAGATGGACAGCGACCTCCAGCACGACCCGGAGGCGCTCCCGTATCTCCTGGCCGCAGCAGCCGATGGCGCATCCCTCACCATCGGCAGCCGCTACATCCCGGGCGGCAGCATCCCCGACTGGGCGTGGCATCGACGCATGTTGTCGATCTGGGGGAACCGGTACGCCAGCGCCATGCTCGGGCTCGGGGTCCGCGATGCCACGTCGGGCTACCGGGTGTATCGGGCCGAAGTCCTGCGCAAGATCGATCTGGATGCGGTCCGAGCCGACGGGTACGGCTTCCAGATCGAGATGGCCTATCAGGTGGAACGGGCCGGTGGGCGAGTGGTCGAGGTGCCGATCCAGTTCAGCGAGCGGCAGCTCGGCGATTCGAAAATGTCGAGCCGCATCGTGGTCGAGGCGCTGGTGCTGGTCACGTGGTGGGCGGTCCGCGACCGGGTCTTCCGTCGCCGATAGCTCGCAGCCGGCTCTTCTCAACTTTTCGGGCTCTCGGCCGACAGGCATTGCATGGGCTCTGTGACGACCGAACTCGTTCCACCGGTGCGGCTGGGCAAGATGCTCCGCGAATCGCGTGAGGAGCGGGGATTCTCGGTCAGCGATCTCGCGGTGTTGCACAACATCGACATGGCCGATCTGGCCGCGATCGAGGCCGGGCTGGCCACGGTCGATCACGAGAAGCTCGAGCTGCTGCAGGTCGTGTACGGCGTGGACGTCACCGAGATGGTGCCGCACCGGACCGAACTGATCATCGATCTCGACGAGGGAACGATTCACACTGCCGAGCGCACGGTACAGCTCGCCCGTCGTCAGCCGGTCGACGAGTTGCTCACCCGGTACCTGGCGCTGGTCCACACCCTTCGCGGTGTTCCGGTCGGTTCGCCGCTGGCCTTGCGAGACGTCGACATCGACGTGTTGGCCACCGCGCTGCAGATCGGAACGACCCAGATCGAGACCACCCTCCATGAACTGATGGGTAACCCGGGCGACAAGGTCGGGCGTACCGCCCGCCGGCTCCGGAAGTCGGTCGTGGTACCGATGGCCGGCCTCTTGGTCGGCCTCACCGCGGTCGGTGGGCTGGTGCTGGTCCGGTCGAGTGGCGACTTCGATGTCATGGCTCCGGGCGGTGGTCCCCGCATGGAGATCGCCATCGGCATCCCCCAGGTGCTCGAGCGGGACCACGTGCCATCAAGCCTCGAGGTCGAGATCGGGAACGCGGTCACGACCAGTCGGCCTTCGGTTCCCTCGGCCCAGACGCTGAGCTGACCGCTCCTTCTCGGATCCGGGCTGACCGGCTGAACGCCACGCCCCACCGGCGCCGCATTTCTCTGCGAAACTGGGCCGGTGCGCGAATGGGCAGTATCCGGTGGCCTGATCCAGGCCACGAACGGCCTCTTGCTGGTCGAGAACCGTCGGCGGAACGGTTCGGTCGACTGGAGCCCTCCCGGCGGGGTGGTCGACGAGGGTGAGGGTTCGGTCGAGGCCCTGACGCGCGAGGTACGGGAAGAGACCGGTCTGATCGTCGAGCGATGGGCGCCCCTCAGTTACGAAATCGACGTGACCTTCGTCGATGCCGGTATGCACCTGCGGGTCGAGTCGTATCAGGCGATCGACTGGTCGGGCGCGATCACCGTCGACGACCCCGATGGCATCGTCGAGCAAGTGGAGTTCTGTTCACCGGCGCTGTGTATCAATCGGCTGGCCGGCAGCCCGGCATGGGTCCGCGAGCCGGTCATGGACTGGTTGGCCGACACGTGGACCGACGGGCGCTCGTATGCCTACCGGGTCACCGGCACGACCCCGGCGACGATGCAGGCCCAACGGCTGTGAGCGGTGAACCAGGCCGAGCGGCTGTGAGCGGTGAACGAGGCCCAGCTCGATGAGCGCGCCGCGGGAGCTCGGTTTCCTGCACGTCGACATGGATGCGTTCTTCGTGTCGGTCGAGTTGTTGCGCCGGCCCGAGCTGCGGGGCCAACCCGTCGTCGTCGGCGGCCGGGGTCGCCGAGGGGTGGTCGCGGCGGCCAGCTACGAAGCTCGTTCGTTCGGGGTGTTCTCGGCCATGTCGTCGGTGGAGGCTCGTCGCCGATGCCCGCAGGCGATCTTCCTTCCCGGTGACCACGCCCGCTACGCAGAGGTCAGCGGCCGGGTCATGGCGATCCTGCGGTCGTACACGCCACTGGTCGAACCGTTGTCGCTCGACGAGGCGTTCCTCGATGTGCGGCCGGCCTATCGCGAGCGGGGCGACGGGCCCAGCATTGCCCGGTCGATCCGGCGCGAAATCCACGAACAGGAGTCACTCACGTGTTCGGTCGGTGTCGCGGCGGTGAAGTTCCTGGCCAAACTCGGATCGGTGGCGGCCAAGCCCAAGGCCACCGCCGATGGCCCGGTGTACGGGTCGGGTGTGCACGTCATCGACGTCGGAACCGAATTGGCCTTCTTGCATCCCTTGCCGGCCAAGGCGCTGTGGGGCGTCGGTCCCAAGACGCTGGCCAAACTCGAACGCCTCGGCGTGCAGACGATCGGCGATGTCGCCGCGGTGCCCGAACCCACGTTGATCAGCCTGCTCGGCCAGGCCAGCGGCCGCCATCTGCATCAGCTGGCCAACGGGATCGATCACCGCGAGGTCGAGGCCGATCAGAAGACCAAGTCGATCAGCCACGAGGAGACCTTCGAATTCGACCTGCGCGACCCGGCCCCGATCGACCGCGAGATCCTTCGAATGAGTGAGGCGGTCGCCAGCCGTTTGCGGAAGTCGAATCTGGCCGGCCGGACCGTGCAGCTCAAGCTCCGCTTCGGCGACTTCACCACCCTGACCCGCTCGGTGACGGTCCCGAACCCCATCGACGATGGGGCCGACATCGTGCGGGCCGCCCGCTCGTTGATCGAACCGATCGATACCGGACCGGGTCTCCGCCTGCTGGGGGTCGGCGTGAGCGGGCTGGTCGACGGCACCGTGCGCCAGCTCTCGCTCGACGATCTCGCGGCAGATGACCGAACCGGCCCCGAAGGGGCGGCCGCCCGAAAGCGGGCAACACCCACCGTCGACGCCATCCGGGACAAGTTCGGCGACGATGCGATCGGCCCCGCGGTATTGGCCAAACCGGCCCGCGACGGCGGTAGCGGGCTCGATCTCAAGCGGGCCGGGGCCCAGCACTGGGGTCCCGATCGGGCCGATGGCGAAGAATCGGGCGAATCGTGACGTCCGAAAGGGAAACGAAATGCGATACAAATTGCCCGGTCGGCGCGTTGTTGTACCGTCGGGGCTGTGCGATGATGAACACCAGCGACCTTGTTGCCGATAACAGCTGGTAGCCCAGCTGTGGCAGCATCGAGGGCGAAAGGACCGTAGTGCCGCTATCCGAAGACGAGCAGCGCATTCTCAGCGAGATCGAGCAACAGCTCTACGAGACCGACCCTGCGTTGGCACGCGAGGTCAGTTCGACCACGGTGTACACGGCGGCCTTCCGCGGTATCCGTCTGGCCCTGTTCGGGTTCTTGGGTGGCGTCGTGTTCCTTTGGTTCACCCTGGGCACCAGTTACTGGTTGGCCTTTCTCGGCTTCTTGATCATGCTGGCCTCGACGTTGTGGTTCGAACGAAATGCCCGCAAGCTCGGCCGCGTCGGCCTCGAGCAGATGACGAACCAGATGCGGGGCGCCGGGCTACGCGACTACTTGGGCTCCACCGGCTCCAAGATGCGCGACCGTATGCGGCGCGACGAAGACGACCAAGAGTAAGCCCCAAGAACAAGCGCCGAGAATAGGCCCGGCGCGCTAGTCGACGGTGACGGCCTGCCGATCGGCGGGCGGCTGGGTGTCCGGCGCGTCACGTACCAGCAGCGGCCGAGGGTCGAGCTCGTAGCGAACCCGTTCCAGATTGGTCATGCGTGAGATCGTTGTTTCGCGGATGCCGTCGGCGATGATCGCGGCCCGCTCGGCGGCCTCGACCGACGGGTCGGTCGGGGAGTAATGGGCCGCGGTGCGCAGCCCGGCGAGCTCGCGGAACGGCTCGGAGTGCTCGCCGAGTGCGTTGCCGGATCGGTTGGCGAGTTCGTGGGGCGTCTCGGCGGACTGCTGGGTGATGCCCATGCGGTGGGCATGTTCGAGGGCGTCGGCCCATGCGTATTTCACCGAGTCGCGGGTGGCGTCGGGTCGGCCGCGGAATCGTTGCCGCTTCCGGGCCTTGGCCGTTCTGAGCATCCAGGCGGCACCGGCCACCGTGCCCAGCAGCAACACCAGGAACGCGAAGCGGCCGAGCCACGGGCCGAACGAGAAGCCCTGGTCCTCGGCGACGCCGCCGACCGGCTGGGCGTCGTCGGGCTGGTCGGGCACCAGCGAGGGGCGAGGCTGGACCGGTTGCGTCTCGGGGGTGGGGATGGTCTCGGGCGCGGAGTTGGGGGTGATGGTTTCCGGTGGTTGCGGTTCCTGCTGGGTGATGGCGGAATCTCGCGGTGCGCCGCGGTTGGGGGTGGGTTCGAAGCGGACCCAGCCGACGTCGGCGAACCAGACCTCGGGCCAGGCGTGGGCGTGGCGGCCCCGCACGACGTACTGGAGCGTGCCGGGAATCTGTTCGCCGGGCGTGAACCCGACCGCGACCCGGGTCGGGATGCGCAGGGTGCGGGCCATGGCCGCGAAGCTGCCCGCGAACTGTTCGCAGTACCCGGTGCGGCTGTCGAGCAGGAAGTCCTCGATGCGGTCGTTGGAGTGGCCCTTGACCACGTCGATGTCGTAGGTGAAAACGTCGCTCCGGAGGTGGTTCTGGAGGGCCAGCGCTTGTTCGTACTGGCCTTGGGCGTTGGCGGCCTCGACGATCCGGCGGGCCTCGTCGCGAACGACGTTGCTGAACCCGTCGGGCAGGGCGGTGTTGGTCTCGAGGATGTCGGGCGGGATGGGCCGCTCGACAGCGTCTTCTACTTGCGCCGCGGTTCGGTTGGGGAGCTCGCTCACCACCGTGTAGAAATCACCCCGTTCCAGTTCGGTGCCGTTCTTGATCAGCAGCGAGCCGGTGGTGGGATCCCACTCGGCGTCGATGGTGTTCGATTGGAAGCTTCGTGGTTGGTAGGCCGCCGGGAGCCAATCGCCGCCCAGGTTGTCGACGGCCACGGTCTGGATGACCTCGTCGGTGGGCAGGCCCCCCGGTTCGCCCGACGGTAGTTCGGTGCCCGCTTCGTCGAAATTGGAGCCGAGGGTCCACTCGCTGCCGTTGAAGTTGTCCAGCGAAGCGAGCTTCCAGTAGTCGGCGACGTCGGATGTGCCGGTGAAGGCAATGGTGTCGGGCAGGTCGACGAGCTGGCTCTGGATCTCGACCAGGGGGTTGATGGCGATGCGGGTGCCGCCTCCACCACCGCCGGGATCGATGTCGACCAACGCGTCAGCGTCGGCGCCGGGAACCTGCGGGCCGAACAGGGCCGCCGCCAAGACGACGACTGCAGTGAGCGCCCCGCCGGTCCGGAGGAGCGCCCAACCGCCGGGCCGGGCGTTGTCGCCGAGCCAGTTGCCGTCGAGCTCGAAGCGGTCGGTCCGATGGGCCAGGAAGAACAACAACGCGGCGGCGGCGAAGAAGACGGCGCTCGATACCTGATGCACCTCGGCGCCGAGGACGGTCTGCAGGATGAACACCGCGAGCGGCGGTATCAGGGCCTCAATGCTGGAGTGCAGCCGAAAGGCCGCCCAATCGATGAGGTATGCGGTGAGCCAGACACCGAGCGCGGCGGCGATGATCAGCCCGGTGGTCGCTTCGGTCGGTGCGGTGACGTTCTGAAAGGACTCCCACCCGGTATCGAGGTCGGCGCGGAGTGCGGCCCGGGTGGCGCCGTTGGGGATGCCGAACGTGCTCGAGCCGCGGTAGAACACGAGCGTGCCGGTGAAGATCAGCCCGGCGAAGGACAGCAGGGTCGAGAGAAACAGTCCGAGCCGAAGCCGCCGAGCCGCGATGGAAATGCCGTGGGAGGCCAGCGCCATGATGACCATCGGGCGGACCCACGACCCGGAATCGAACAGGCGGGCGTAGCCGGCGATGACGGCCAGGCTGAGCAGCACCGACGCGGCTTCCACCAGCGGGGCGAGGCGGCGGTTCACGAAGGTCGCCCGACGAGACGGCTGGAGAGGTGGTAGCGATCCCAGACCTGGGGGAAGGGCAGGTTTCGGGTGACCGAGATCGCGGCGGCCGGGTGGGGTCCCGAGTCGGGCTCGGCGGGGTCGTAGGCCGATGGTTCGACGTGGACGAGGGTCAGCGACCGCACCCGCTGGCCGGCCATCTTCACCGCCTCCAGGTCGGCCGAGCCCAGCTGGGTGGCAACGACGACGATCGAGGTGTAGGCGACGTCGGTGAGTGCCGGTTCGAGTTGGGCCGGAAGGTGGCGCAGTCCGGTCGGGTTGGCCAACGCAAGACTTCGCAGCAAGGTGTCGACGTGCAGCGTGCCCGCACCGAATTCGGAGTCGGTGCCATCGGCGAGCAGGAGGCGGGTGGCCTGTTGGCGTTGGTTCGCAGCGACCAGCAGGCTGGCCGCGATCGATGCCAAGGCGTCGAGCGCGTCGACCGAGATCTCGGCTCGGTTGTCGAGCACGACGGTGAGGCGGCCCTGGCGAATCTGCTCGTCCTGGCGGACCATCAACTGATCGTGTCGGGCCGACGACGCCCAGTGCACCCGGCGCAGATCGTCGCCGCTCACATACGGTCGGAGGGCGTGAAACTCGTCGCCGCTCTGGTGCACGGGGGCGAGTTGTTCGTCGGTGGCCAAGCTCTGGTCCTGTCCATCGGGCTCCGGCAGGGCACGGACCGGGTAGACCGGCGGGTGCACCAGCAGTTCGGCCTTCGGGGCCGAGCGGATGCGACCGCGGGTGAGTCCGAACGGATCGGTGAGCTCGATGTCGAGCGGCCCGACGTCGACGACGCCGCGTTTGTCGGTCGGCAGTCGGTAGGCCGCAGTGCTGGTGGCCCCCTTGGCCAGCGGCGCAACCGAGAGGCGGGCGCCGCGGGTGCCGGAGACGCCGTCGTGAATGCGGAGCACCGGTGTGGCGCGCCGAGCCCGGTTCACGAGTTGGAGTTCGACGCGGGCCGGCGCGCCGGCCGGAACGCGGCCCGGAGAAATCGTCCGGGAGACCTGCAGTGAGAGGCGGCGGAATCGCACGTACAGCCAGCAGACCGCCAACAGAGCCAAGGCCACGATGCCGAGCAGGAAGATCTCCAGGTACCCGAGCACGCGGCCCACCGTTACGGCGGTGAGACCGATGAGCAGAACCAGGACGCCTGCTCGGGTGGGCATCAGCTGCCGCCGCCCGCGGGCACTGGCACCCGGGTGAGGATCTCGCTGAGCACCGACTTGGCTGCGACCCCTTGCAGTTGAGCGTCCGCGCTGACGACCAGACGGTGGGTGATCACGTAGGAGGAGAGGGCCTTCACGTCGTCGGCGGTGACGTAGTCGCGCCCGCTGGCCGCGGCGAGTGCTTGCGAGACGCGCTGCAGTGCCAGCGTGGCCCGAGGCGACATCCCCAACGCCAGCATCGGGTGGCGGCGAGTCGCGGTCGCCAGGTCGACGAGGTAGCCCTGGAGCCCGGGATTCACGTGCACGCCGGAGAGCGCGCTCTGCATCGCGACGACCTCACCGGGCGTCAACACCGGGGTGAGGTTCTCGAGCAGCGCCTCGTCGGTGGAGGCACCGTGCGAGGTCAGGATTTCGATCTCGGCGGTGCGTTCGGGGTAGCCCATGTTGAGGCGCATCAGGAACCGATCGAGCTGGCTTTCGGGCAGCGGGTAGGTCCCCTGGTGTTCGATTGGATTCTGGGTGGCGATGACCAGGAACGGGCGGGCCAAACGGTGGGTGATTCCATCGACGGTCACCTGACGCTCGGCCATTGCCTCCAGCAACGCCGATTGCGTCTTCGGCGAGGCCCGGTTGATTTCGTCAGCCAGCACGATGTTGTTGAAAACGGCCCCGGGCCGGAATTCGAAGGCGCCCGTCTCGCGATTCCAGACGCTGGCACCGACGACGTCGGAGGGCAGGAGATCAGGGGTGAACTGAATGCGGCCCATCGTGCCCGACACCGATGCGGCCAAGGACTTGGCCAAGCTGGTTTTGCCGAGGCCGGGCGCGTCTTCGATCAGCAGGTGACCATCGGCGATCATCGACAGCGCGACCAGGCGCACTACGTCGTCTTTCCCCCGGATGAACTGCCCGATGTTGGTGCAGAGCGCACCGAACATCTGGGCAAACGTTCGGGTGGTGGTCTCTTGCACGCTCACGTTGTTACCGGTCTCCCCAGATCTGTGCCGGCTTCCAGCGTAGAGCCCAGGTCGGGCCGACGCGGTTCGCCGCTACGGTTGTGGCTGATGGCTGACTGTCTCGCAATCGACATCGGCGGCACCAAGATGGTGGCCGCCCGAGTCGATTCCGCCGGAACGGTGCAGGCCCAGTCCCGTTGTTCTACACCGAAGTCAGACGACGCACAGGTCGTGTTTGGTTCACTGGCCGAGATCATCGCCGAGGTTTCGGCCGACGCACCGGACGGATTTGCCGCCTGCGGGGTCGGATGCGGTGGCCCGATGACGGTTGGTGGGGCCAGCGTCTCGCCGTTGAACATTCCCGGTTGGCGCGAGTTTCCGTTGCTCGATCGCTTGGTCGAACTGACCGGGCTGCCCACCGAGATCGACAACGATGCCAAAGCACTGGCCTTGGGCGAAGGCTGGATCGGCGCTGCGGCCGGGCATCGCAACTATCTCGCCATGGTCGTTTCCACCGGGGTCGGAGCCGGGCTGGTGGTCGACGGTCGCCTGCTCGACGGCGTCGACGGCAATGCCGGTCACCTGGGCCACGTCGTCGTCGTGCCCGACGGACGCGCCTGCGTCTGTGGTTCGGCCGGCTGCCTCGAAGCCGAAGCCTCGGGCTCGGCCATTGCCGCGTTCTCGGGTCGACCGGCCAAGGAGGCCGGCCCCGACATTCGGGCCCGCACCGGCACCCTGGTCGGGCGCGCCGTGGCCCAGGCCGTCGTGCTGCTCGACATCGACCTGGCGTTGGTCGCGGGGTCGGTCGCGCTCGGGTTCGGCGATCCGTTTTTCGCCGCGGCGCAAGCCGAATTGGATCGCATGGCTCGCATCTCGTACGCCGGTGGGGCCGTGATCAGGCCCGCCGGCCTCGGTGCTGACGGTCCGATCATCGGCGCTGCCGCCGTGGGCTGGCGCCACCTTCGAGCCCACAACCATGATCCGGCCGGGGCTGATCCGGCCGGGGTCGGGCCATGACCTGGTGGCTGCGGGCGGCGATGGCGGTCCTGCGGCGCCCCGACCTCTGGTTCACTGCCGTTCGTCAGGTCGGTCGGCTGGCGCCGAGCGGCTGGTGGCGGCGCCCTCCCTTCGTGCCGGTACCGGACGCCGAGTACCTGCGATTTCGGCTGCAGACCGCGTACGGCGACGCCGATCGCGACCCGGAACCGGCCGATGTCGTGACCTACCTGCAGTGGTGCCGGGCCTGGCCCCATCTCGCCCGCTAGCGACCGGGTCGAATGGCCCGCGGCCCAAATCCGACGGGCGCGCGGCGTTTCCTTTGCCTATCTTGGCCAGCTATGACCCGAGTGCTCGTGCTCAACGCGACCTTCGAACCGCTGAGTGTGGTTTCGTCGCGCCGGGCGATCTGTCTCGTGCTCGCCGAGAAGGCCGAGATGGTCGTCGGCACCGGGCGAGCAGTCCGCAGTGAGAAGCTCTCGCTCGACGAGCCGAGCGTGGTGCGGCTCAGCCGATTCGTCCAGGTGCCCTACAACCGGCGTCGCTCGCTGAATCGGCGAGCCGTCTTCGCTCGCGACAACAATCGCTGCCAGTACTGCGGTGCGACGGCCGAGAGCCTCGACCACGTCATCCCGAGCTCTCGGGGCGGCTCCAACACCTGGGAGAACGTCGTCGCCGCCTGCCGGCCGTGCAACACTCGCAAACGCGACCGCATGTTGAGCGAAACCTCGATGCGGCTGCGCACCGTGCCCCGGGCGCCACACCCGTCCACCTGGTTTCGTTTGGCGGTGGGATCGTTGCCCGAGCCGTGGGAGCAGTTCATCGCCACCAACTCGGAACTCGCCAGCTAAGCGCACGAAACGATCCAGCTAGCGCACCAGACGATCCAGCTAGCGCCAGACGATCCAGCTAGGCGCCCTCGATCACGATGCGGCGGTCGAGCGCCTTGGCCAGCAGTGCCGCCCGGTTGGCCGCGGAGTAGGCCTCGAGCTCGAACTGGCCGCCCGATCCTTGCGGAGTGATCGTCAGCTTCTTCGCGCCGATGCGAACCGCAACGGATTCGACCGCTTGGCGGTGCTGACGATCAAGACCGATCGCGATGCGCAGCAGGCCGGCGAGCACCCGCACGGTGGCTTGGTCCGATGGTGACAGCGCCGCGAACGGTTCGTGGCGCTGCTTGGGGTGGCTCTTGCGGTGGTAGCGGGCCACGTTGGCCACGACCTCGAGCTCTCGCTCGGAGAAGCCGGTGAGCTGCTCGCTGTGTCGGATCACGTAGTAGCTGTGTTTGTGGTGGGCCGCGTGGTTGATGAACAGACCGACGTTGTGCAGCATCGCTGCGGCTTCGAGCAGGCTCTGTTCGGCGTCGCCCAGGTTGTGGAGCGGCTTCGTCGCCACGAACAGCTGCTCGGCCAGCCGGGTGATGTGGCGCGCGTGTCTCGGATCGGGATCGAGTTGCTCGGTGACTCGAGCAACGTTGCTGCGCCGAAGATCGCGCAGCGAGGACAAGCCGCCGGCCGCGAACCGGTCGAAGAGCGTGCCCTCGCGCAGGGCATAGGCCGACACGGTCATCGACGGAAGATCGAACGCTTGCAGGATCTCGGCCAGCAACAACACCCCACCGACGATGAGGTCATGGCGACGAGGATCGATGCCGGGCAGCTTGTGGCGCTTGTGGTCGGGACAGGCGACCACGGCATCGGCCAGATGCATCAGTTCCTGGCGAGTGAAGGTCGAGCCGTTGATCTGCGGATCGGTCTCGCCGCGCTGGGCGGCAGCCATGGCCGAGATGGTCGACACCGTTCCCGAGCTGCCGACCGCGATGGTCGGCTGATGGTTGGCCAGCTCGAAGACGACCGGCGCGAGCGAGGCCCGAACATAGCGCCGGCACGCTTGGGCTCGTTCCGGCGTGACCACGACGTCGGCGGTGTCCCTGGTTCCAGGTGATGGGTCGCGGAAGAACCGTTCGGTCAGCCGAATCGCGCCCAGCTTGGTGCTGCGGGCGTCGAGGACGGCGTCGCCGTCGCCGATGAGGAGTTCGGTGCTGCCACCTCCGATGTCGACCAAGACCAGTCGCTGGTCGTAGACGGGTAGCGCCTGCAGCACGCCGAGGTGGATGATCCGCGCTTCCTCGACTCCGCTGATGACCTCGACATCGAGGCCCGCTTCGGCGCGCACCCGTTCCAGAAAGACCTCCCGATTCTCCGCCTCGCGAACCGCGCTGGTCGCAACGGCTGCGACTTCGGCCTCCATGCTGTCGGCCAGCTCGGCCATGCGGCGGAGGGTTGCGACCCCGCGGTCGATCGCGTCGTCGGTCAGGAGCTTCATGTCACCGGCGCCCGAGCCCAGCCGAACCATCTCCTTCTCGGTGCTCAGGACGTCGAAGCCGCCATCGGCGGTCGCGTTGGCCACGACCATGTGGATCGAGTTCGTGCCGATGTCAATGGCGGCGTACCGGGCCGGAGGTGCGGGCGAAGAGGAGGTCGGGGTCACCCAACTTGGCTAGCACCTGTTTCCCTGCCGGCGTGGCACGCTGTTTCCCTGCCGGCGTGGCACGCTGTTTCCTGCCGGCGTGGCACGCTGGAACCAATGGATCAGCACATCGTGGACGGTTCCGCCGGTGAACTCCACGCCCGCGACCTCATCGCCGAGTCGACCGAGCACGGCATCGTGCGACCGACCGTGTGGTGGTGCCGCCCGACCGACCCGGCCATCGTGGTCGGCAGCGCTCAGGCCCGGGGTGCCTGTGGCGCTCCTCCGATGCCCAAGACCGATGCCGCGGGCCGGCCCATCATCGCGCGGCGCTCGGGAGGAGGTGCCGTCCTGGTCGGCGAGGACGAAGGCATCTGGGTCGACGTGGTGCTCGGTCGGGATGACCCACGCTGGATCGACGACGTCAGTCATTCGGCCGACTGGCTGGGCCGGGTATGGAGTCGGGCCCTGGCCGATCTCGGCGTCGGTGGGGCCGAGATGTATGCGGGGCCGGTCGAGGGCCGTTGGGGGCCCCAGGTCTGCTTCGCCGGCCGCGCCGGGGGAGAGGTGTTGGTCGGAGGGCGGAAGCTCGTCGGCATCTCCCAGCGGCGTACGCGCCTCGGGGCCCGCTTCCAGACCCACGTGTTGAGGCGCTGGTCGGTTGACCCGTTGATCGACGTGGCCGTGGTG
>JABDJW010000007.1 GCA_013002375.1 Acidimicrobiales bacterium
ACCATGCCGAGGCCGGCTTCTTGACCGAGGCGTTGATCGTCCTCGCCGAAACCGGGCGCGATGTGCACGATGCCGGTGCCTTCGGAGGTGTCGACGAAGTCGCCGGGCAGCACCCGGAAGGCGTCGAGGTCGTCGCGTTCGGCGAAGAACGGGAACAGCGGGGTGTAGGTGCGGCCGACCAGGTCGGCGCCGGCGATCGTGGCGTGATGGGTCGCGCCTTCGAGCTGCTTTTCGTAGCCGCCGGCGACGGCTTCGCCCAGGACGTAGAACGTGCCGTCGAGTTCCATCACGGCGTAGTCGATGTCGGGGCCGACCGCGAGGGCCAGGTTGCTGGGCAGGGTCCACGGGGTGGTGGTCCAGGCCAGGATCCGCATCGGGCCGGGGTCGCCGTCGGTGGGGGTCAGGTCGAACGCCACCGTGATGGCCGGGTCCTGCCGGGGTCGGGTGGCATCGTCGAGGCGGATCTCGAAATTCGACAGCGGGGTCTCGGCGCCCCACGAGTACGGCATGACCTTGTGGTCCTGGTAGATCAGGCCTTTGTCCCACAGCTGTTTGAACGCCCACATGACCGACTCCATGTAGTCGATGTCCATGGTCTTGTAGTCGTTCTCGAAGTCGACCCAGCGGGCCTGGCGGGTGACCGTGTCCTGCCAGACGTCGGTGTACTCGAGCACTGATTCGCGGCAGAAGTCGTTGAACTTCTCGATGCCGTACTCGGTGATCGCGACCCGGCCGGACACGCCGAGCTGTTTCTCGGATTCCATCTCGGCGGGTAGGCCGTGACAGTCCCACCCGAAGCGGCGGTCGACCCGCCGGCCCTTCATCGTGTGATAGCGGGGCACGACGTCTTTGACGTAGCCGGTCAAGAGGTGGCCGTGGTGGGGCAGGCCGTTGGCGAAGGGCGGCCCGTCGTAGAAGACGTATTCGTCGTCGGCCGGGCGGTTGTCGATCGATTGCTGGAAGGTGCCGTCGGCGTCCCACCGGCTGAGAATCCGCTGTTCGATAGCCGGAAAATCCGGCTTGTCGACCGCGGGGTAGGGGGTGGTGTCATTCTCAGCCATAGCCGTTCAGGCTATCGGGGCCGGTCGGTCGTGGCGGCGCTATTGGTCGTGCGCGTGGAGTGGGCGCGGCCGGCGCCGGACTCGATCCCGCGGCCGCAGGCAATGTTGCCCACCCTTGTGCCACAGCTCGGGTCCTGGTCGCCCGCCGAGCCGACGTTTGTGGCACAAGCGCGGGCATCTGGGACGATGGTGGTGTGTGGCATTCCCCTCGGCGGCTCGCTCGTGTGTTGTTGTTTGGCGCGGTTCTGGCTGGCGCCTGCTCATCGGATCAGTCCGGCTCGGCACCGTCGAGCTCGGTTGCCGCACCGCTGACCGCCCAGTACCTCGACAGGCCCGGTTGTGATGCCGTCGAGCGGTTCTTCTCCGCCGAGGAGGACGACACGTTCTGGTACGGGGTCTCGGTTGACCGCGACGAGGTGGCGCGACGGTTCGCCGCGGGCGCGGCGGTCGAAGCAGAGATCGTGAGCGGACCGCTCGCCGACCAGGTCGCTGACATCGAGCGCTGGTACGACCTTCGCCGAGCGCACGACGAGCTTCTCTTGGCGGCATGGGGTTCCGATGGACTGGCGCTCAAAGTCCGGCGGGTTCGGGAGAACTCCAACTTCTTGGATCTCGTGGCCTCCGACGGCTTCGACCTCGGTGCCGGTGATCTCGTGTCGCTCACGGAGTTCAAGGCGTTGAGCCGGGAGGTTCACGAGCGGATGTTCGCGCTCTGCACCGAGGCGCCGAGCGGTTACGCACCCCTGCTCGATGATCAGACCTTGGATCTCCCAGCCGGGCAGTTGTTGTTCGAGGACTACCTCGACGACGAACGCGTCATCGACTCGATCCGGCTCGATGATCTCGGGGCCAGATCGGTGCCGTGGACCAATGAACCCTGGACGGGCGCCATTCCGTCTCCCGATGGCTCCTGGGTGCGGGTGTACGACGTCGTCGAGAATCAGCATCTCGTTGTTGACCGAGAGGGCGAGCTCATCAACTTCTTCTCCGGCTCGCTTCGATGTTCGAATTGGTACGCCGACGGGTCGGGCCTGGTCGGCACGGAAGTCGACGATCAGGGCGTGCGGGTCGTCGGGGCTGATGTCGGCGAGCGAGATCCGCAGGTCGAGCTGTTGTTCGAGGCCGGAGGCGACGTCGAATGTGTGGTCGGAATTGATGGCGGATTCGCGCACGTCGGGAGTCGCGGTCCGCTCGGGGTCTGGGCAGTCGATTCCGATGGCGGAGACGCTCGCGCCTTGCTGGTCGAGACGGACTGCAACGCACTGTTGTCTGGCTCATCGCCTGACGGCGTTCGGCTCTTGGCCACGGCGAGCTGCGGTGATCGCTATCGCAGCGGTCTGTACGTGCTCGACACTCGGGCTGCTACCGCGAGCCAACTCGTTTCGGGCACGGTCGCGGCGCCGCAGTTCTCGGACGATGGCGAGTGGATCGTGTTCGGGTACCAACCCCACGGCGAAGTCGAGGTCGACCTTGCGGTTTGGATCATCACCACCGACGGAAGTCGGGCCCGCAAGCTGGTCGATCGCGGCTCGTGGCCGGCACTCCTGCTCGATCCCTAGCGCGCCAGAACCCAGAAGACCCGGCGGTGGGGATCCGCCGGGCCTCCTGTTCTGGCATCCCTTCCCGCCAGGAAGAGATCAGATGATCGGCGTCTCCTTGCGGCTGACGTCGACGGCGATCATGCCGAGGCACAGCAACAGCAGGCCGCTGAGCACGGTCGTGTACACGCCGTTGGTGCCGGTGCGGGGCAGCTCGATCTTGGGCTTCACGACGACGTCGGGCACGCAGTTGTAGACGAAGCTGCTGGTGAGCAGCACCGTGCCGTCGGCGGAGGACACCGACACCTGGTAGGAGGCATCTTCGGTCACGGTGAACGTGTGCAGCTGCAGCAGGCCGGCGGCGACCGGGATGACGGTCACGGTGCCGTTGACGTTCACGGTGAACACCCCGTCGGCGTTGCCGGTGTTGTTCAGGGCGATGGTGGCGACCGAGGACGTGCAGTCATGGGTCAGCGAAGCCGACAAGATCGGCGCCGGTTCGGGTGGAGCCGAGCAGTCATCGGTGATCGTCTCCTGGAACACGATCTCGCCGCCGACGCTGACCGACACCACGTTGGTGCTGCCTTCGTCGACCACCAGGGTCTGGGTCACGGTCTGGCGACCGTCGAGGTCCACGTCCTGCACGATCGGATCGCCGGCCATCGGGTTGCCGACCGCGATCGTTGCGGTGATCGGGTTGGGCGTGACGTTGGTGATCTGCACGATGAGCTGGTTCGACAGGCAATCGAGGCTCGCCACGACGGTCGGCTCGTCGCTCACACAGTTGAGGGTGAGGGTGTCCTCGGCGATGACCTCGCCGGCCAGCACCACTTGCAGGGTGGTCGGCTGGTCCTCGACCAGATGCAGGGGCTGCTCGAGGGTGGCGCCGGCGGGCACGGCCACGATCGCCAGCAGATCGACGCCCTCGCGGATCTGAACGGTCTGCTCGACGTCGGCGGGGTTCTGGACCCGCACGACGGCGCCGGTGTCACACGAGACATCGAAGGTGATGATCGGGCCGGCCACCACGCAGTCGTGGGTGATCGTCTCGTCGGCGAGGGTCATGCCCTCGGCGTCGGTCACCGCGATCGTCGCCGTCTCATCCTCGGCCAGGGGCACGAGAACCGTGACCGTCTCGCCGGCCGGCACGGTGACGGTCTCGAAGATCGTGTCGTTCACGATGACGTTCACGGTCTGTTCCGTGCTCGGTTCGGCCGTGATGGTCACGACGGCGCCGCCCTCGGCGCAGCTGTCGGCCACCGACACGTTGGGGTCGACCGGGTCCGGGATGCAGTTGCGAAACACGGTTTCTTCGAAGAGCACGTCACCGCTCGGGGTGGTGACGACGATCGAGTAGGAGGTGTCCTCGGTCGCTTCGGTGAAGACCCGTTTGGTGGCGAACCCATCGATTCGGACCGCGGTGTCGGCGCCATCGACGGAAACGACCACGTCCAGCGGTGCGCTCGCCGTGTTCTCCAGCACCACCGCGAAGGTCGTGCCGGAACAGTTCTTGCCCATGTTGCCGACTCGAATGTCGAGGTCGGCCCAGATGTCGACGTCCACCGGCGGTTCGAGGTCTTCGTCCGAGGCACCCGAGGTCGGCGCCCAGAACAGATTGGCCAACAAGGCAATGAGTACGGCGGCCGTGAGAAGGACAAGACGTTGGTCGGGCCGACGGGAAGCCTGCAAGCGTTGCACCGGTTGTCTCCTCGTTCTCCGCGCCGCAAGACGCCGCTGGTTCGGGGGCCCGGTTTCGCTCTGGCTACCCATCGATCAATGCGACCACGTGCGATCGAGGGGTCAACGCCTGCCCAAGACGACGGAAGAGCCGCCTCAACGAGAAAGGGTAGAAATGACGGAAAGTCACCGATATGGGCCAAATGGCCCGAAAACCTGGGTGGCGCGAACCGGGGTGGCGGGAAACCCCGATCGGCTCGACTTCAGGTACTCACCGTCAGTTCGAGATCGCCGGCCTGCAGGCTGAGATCGCGGGCTTCGATCCGATACGTGCCATCGGCGGGTGCGACGAAGATGATCTCGGAGTTCAGGCCGTCCGTGTCGTCGTTCTCGTCGATCAGGCCTTCTCGGGTCCACACGCCCAGCCACGGGTCGGCGCCGTTGGAGCGAAGGCGGATCTCGATCCGGTCGCCGTCGACGGCTTCGAATTCGATGATGATGCGCTCGCCCCGCTCGACTTCGGTGTCGAGCGAGTATCGGTCGGCCACCGAGATCACCTCGGCATCGGTGGTGAAGATCTCCTCGGCTTGGATGTCGCCGGGGTCGAGGAACGGCTCCTCCATCGCATCGATCGGCAGGGCGGGGACGGCGATCTCCTCACCGAACGCCGGGCCGTCGAAACCCTGCCCCGGCGGCTCCGGGAGACCCTCGGCATCGGTGACGGAGACGATGTAGGGCCCGGTCTGGGAGTCGTCCAGCGCCTTGGGCACGATCTCGTAGTCGCCGTCCTCGGGCAACACGATGTCGATGAGCGAGTCGCAGCAACCCTCGAACGGGTTGTCGTCGTTCTCGGCCAGCAAGCGGCGATCGGTTCCGTAGAGCAGCAATTGGGCATCGAACACCTGGCCCGGCACCCGCATCTCGATCCGGACCCGGTCGCCGGCCCGCGCCCGGAACTCATGGCTACCGAGCTGGCCCGGTTCGACCAGTTCGCCCTCGACTTCCAGCGGCCAGGTGCGGCGAGTCTCGACCGCCGCTTCGCCCCCGGCGCCGAAGACGTCGGTGAAGGCCCAGAGCCAGCCGGCCAACACGAGCAACGCCAGCGCCCCGAGGCCGAGAAACGCCGGCAGGCGGGATTCGGTGGACTCGACGGTCGCGACGGTCGGGATCGATGGGATCGGGGCCTCCGCGAGCAGCTGGGCGAGCTCGTGCTCCTTCGATTCGGTGCGGCGAACCAACGCGGCGAGCGTCTGCACGTTCACCGAACCGCTGGGCTGGCCCTCCTCGACCGCCTCGGAGATCTGGCGGAGCCGTTCGTCGCGGTGCTGCATGACCTCGGTTGCTCCGGGCGCCGTCAGGGTCACGACGGTCCCCGGGGTCAGGCCGGCGGATCGCAGGGTCAGTTCCTCGGCGATCGCCGCACCGTCGGCGGTGTGCAGCCGCCACGCCAACGATTGTCCTTGAAAGTCACGCCGGGGCAGGTCGCCGTCGGCGATCGCCGCGGCGACGACCTCGGCAACGCCTTGCCGGCCCGAGAACGCAATCGGGATCTCGAACCCATCGGGCAAGGCGACCCGCAAGGCGGTGGTGGCAACTTCGGTCACCACAAAAGTGTGCCACGGCCACGGACCTCGCCGGTTGCACCCCGACCGTCTCGTATCGACCGTCTCGTATCGACCGTCTCGTATCGACAGGGCCGGACCGGGTTCCTACGCTGCGGACATGGCCGCTGATCTCTTCGACCGATTCACCGTCATCGACGTCGACACCCATCTCACCGAGCCGCCCGACACCTGGACGGCGCGTATGCCCAAAGCACAACACGACGATGTGCCGCACATCGAACGAATCAACGGCCAGGACACATGGATGGCCGGCGGCAACCGACTGGGCGCGCCAGGGTTCTACTCGATGGCCGGTTTCGACGGACTCATGCCGCTCAAGATCCCGCAGACCTTCGACGAGATCGCCCCTTCGATGTATGACGCCGAGGCTCGGCTGGCCTTCATGGACGAGCAGGGCATCCACGCGCAGGTGCTGTACCCCAACGTCGGCGGGTTCGGGAACGGCTATTTCCTCAACCTGCCGGACCGACAGCTGGCCAACGACTGTGTCACCGCATACAACGACTTCCTCACCGACTGGACCAGTGCCGATCCGGCCCGGCTGGTCGCGATCACCGCGGTGCCGTTCTGGGATGTCGACCTCGCGGTCGGCGAGATCGAGCGGTGCGCGGCCCAGGGGCACAAGGCGGTCAACTTCTGCAACCAGCCCCAGGACTACGGCCAACCACCATTGGGTCACCCGCACTGGGACCCGATCTGGCGGACCTGCCAGGACGCCGGCCTCTCGGTCAGCTTCCACGTCGGCGGCGGCAACATGGGAACGCAAATGCAGGACACCGCCGAGATGGGCTGGATGACGAACTTCGCCAAGGTCTCGTCGCTCATCTTCATGGACAACATGCGTTGCATCGCCGATCTGATCTTCGGCGGGGTCTGCCATCGGTTCCCGACGCTGAACCTGGTCTCGGTCGAATCGGGCGCAGGCTGGATTCCCGCGGCGCTGGAGACGATGGACTGGCAGTGGCGCAACGGTGGTGTCGGGCTCGAGCACCCGGATTACGAGCTCTTGCCGAGCGAGTATTTCGAACGGCAGATCTACGGCTGCTTCTGGTTCGAGGAAGACGGCGCCCGGTTCGCCCTGGATCGTTATCCCGACAACCTGATGTACGAGACCGACTATCCGCACCCCACGTGCCAGCACCCGGGCCCGCAGACACCGGCGCGGTTCCCTCGCGACTATGCCACCGACACGCTCGGTGAACTGGATGATGCGGTCTTGGCCAAGGTGCTGCACGACACGGCGGCATCGATCTACGGACTGGCCTAGTGGAGGTACCCGAGCTCGGCTCGCCCGGCCTGGTCGTCCACATCGACAACGGTGTACTGCATGTCCGAATCGATCGGACCGATCGGCGCAACGCCTTCACCCAGGACATGTACCGCGGCCTGAAGCGGGCTGCGATCCACGTCGACCGGACCCTCGGTCTCGACGCGCTGTGCCTCACCGGCACCGGCGAGTGGTTCGGCGCCGGCGGTGACATGGCCGGCCAGGGGGCGACCGACGACACCTTGGTCGCGGAGTGGGACCCGACCGATCACTTCCCCTTCCGACACTTCGAGCGATGCCGCAAACCGATCGTCACCAAGATCAATGGCGTCTGTCAGGCCGGCGGGCTCAACCTGGTGATGTACAGCGACATCTCCATCGCGTCGGACCGAGCCACCTTTCGGGTGCCGGAGCTGCTCCGCGGTGCGCCCGACGCGTGGATGGCCGCTCGGCTGGCCGAGCATGTGGGCTTGGCGCGGGCCAAGTATCTGTACTTCACCGCCGCCCGGTTCGATGCGGCCGAGGCCGCCGCGATGGGGTTGGTCGGCAAGGTCGTGCCCCACGACGAACTCGACGCGCACGTCGAGTGGGTACTCGAGCAGATTCGACGCACCGGGCCCACGGCGCGGGCCGAGATCAAACGGGACTTCAATCAGCGGTTGCCCGAACCCGATGCCAACATGTTCAGCCGCATGATCGGCTCGGCCGAGATGGCCGAGGGCATGCGAGCGTTCGTCGAGAAGCGCCCACCCGAGTGGCCCTAGGCGGCTCAGTTCGAGTGGCCGAAGGCACCTGACGAGCGCAGCGCGGCGATGGCGTCGGCGTCGAGGCCCAGGACCTCGGCCATGACATCGTCGGTGTGTTCGCCCACCGTCGGTGCCATCGTCGGCGCGGGGAGGGCCTCGCCGTTCACGAAGACCGGGAGCGGCAGTTGTTCGGAGCCGCAGTCGTCGATGTTGGTCCAGGGCAGTCGATGGGCGAACTGGGGATCCTCGCCGACGTTCTTCGGCGTGTTGACCGGGGCGATCGGGGTGTTCTGTTCGTTCGAGAAGGCGAGCCACTCCTGGCTGGTCTTGGTCTTGAAGATGTCGCGCAGCTCGATCTGCAGCTCGGTGTTGCCTCGGGCGTGGTCGGCGTAGGTCGATCCCGGGTATTTCTCGAAAAGCTCCGGCCGCCCGACCCCCTCACAGAAGTTCTTCCAGAAGGCTTGCTCGCTGGCCATGAAGAGCACGTGGCCGTCAGAGGACTCGTACATCTGGTAGCGCACGCCCTCCCACATGCCCCCGAGCCCCGGGGCGCGGCGTTCGTAGTCGTCGGCCGCGTTTCCGGTCACCGTTTCCTCGTCGCGCTCGTAGGCCTTCCATGTCTCGATGCGGTACCAGTCCATGTAGGCCGCGGCGTCGGATTGGGCGAGCTCCATCTGGCTGCCGTGGCCGGTGTCGCGAGCCGAGATCACGCCGGCGAGGATCGCGACCGCGCCGAGCATTGGCCCGACGTTGATGCCCACGTTGGGCATGGTCGGTGGGATGCGGCAGAAACCGTCGTCGTCGACGACCGGATTCACGATGCCGGCCCAGGTGTCGTAGGCGATGCCGTGGCTCGGCATGTCCTTGTAGGGGCCACTGGAGCCGTACCCCGAGAGGGTGCAGAAGACCAGCTTCGGGTTGAGCTCCGACAAGACGTCGTAACCCAGGCCCAGCCTGGCGAGGGTGCCGGGGCGCATGGCCTCGACGACGACGTCGGCCCCCGCCACGAGGTCCTTGTAGACCTGCAGGCCCTCGGGCGTCTTGAGATCGAGGGTGATGCTCCGCTTGTTGCGATGGGTGTGCAGGTGCAACAGGGAGACGCCGTCGATGATCGGCCAGGTCATCTGGCGGATGTAGTCGCCCTTCGGCGGTTCGACCTTGATGACGTCGGCGCCCATGTCGGCCAGAAATGTTGCGATCTGGCCGGGGCCGAGCAGCGAGCTTTCGATCACCCGCACGCCCTCGAGCAGTCCAGAGCGCGGTACATCTCGTCGGTTGGTCATCGAGCCTCCAAAGTTTTCCCGGCACGACTATGGCGCGGCTGATCGCTTTTCTCCAGCCCGGCGGCCGAGCCATGATCCAGCCCGGCGGCCGCGAGGAAGCAGCTCGGTCAGGCGATCTGTTGCGTCGCGACCGAGAAGCTCGACATCGACAACCATTTGGCGAGCTGGGCCGCGGTGAGCGGGCGGGTGATGAGGTAGCCCTGCATCTCGTGGCAGCCGAGGGCATGCAGGATCTGCACGGTGTCGAGTTCCTCGACGCCCTTGGCGATGAGTGAGATGTTCAGTTCGGCGGCCATCGCGATCAGGCTGCGCACGATGGCGCGGCTGGCGGTGCTCTCGCCCACGGTCTGGATGAGTTTGCGGTCGAGCTTGAGCGCGTCGACCGGTGTCGCTCGGAGGTGCGACAGCGAACCGGTGCCGGTACCGAAGTCGTCGAGGGTCACGCCGACGCCGAGCTGGCGCAGATTGCGAAGCACATCGGTGTCCGACAGCTGGCTGTCGCTCACGTAGCGGTCGTCGAACTCCACCTGCACCGACGAGGTCTTGAGTTGGTGGCTCCGGATCCGGTTGGCGAGGTAGTCGGGCAGTTCCTCGTCGAGCAAGGCGAGCGGCAACAGGTTGAGGGCCACCGGCATGGCATACCCGGCTCGCTGCCAGCGAGCGCAGTCGCGCAGCGTCTTGTTGATCAGCAGTTTGTTGAGTGCGGTCGAGAGTTCGCCGTCTTGGACCAGCGGAACGAACTCGCCCGGCATGAGCAGACCGCGTTTGCGGTGGGGCCACCGCACGAAGGCCTCGATGCCCATGACGTTGCGGGTTCGGGTGTTGACCCACGGTTGGTAGTGCACGATGAGCTCGTCGTGGTCGATCGCGTCGCGCAGTTCGACCAGCATCGACTGGCGGCCGTGGTTCTCTTCTCGATTGTCGGGGTTGTAGATCGCGACCCCGAGCGAATTGCGTTTCGCGTTGTACATCGCCCCGTCGGCTCGTTCGATCAGGTCCTCGTAGTGGGTGGCGTGCTCGGGGGCCAGGGCCACACCGAAACTGGCGCCGACGTTCAAGGTGTTGCCCTCGACCTCGAACGGCAGCCTGACTTCGGCCAGTACGTGTTCGAGTACTCGCGTGATCGATTCGTGCTCGAATTCTCCTTCGAGGAACATCGCGAATTCATCGCCACCGAGTCGAGCCACGGTGTCCTCGGGGCGGACCGATTTGTTCAGTCGTTCGGCGACCACCTTGAGCACGACGTCACCGACTTGATGGCCGAGGTGGTCGTTGATCCGCTTGAATCCGTCGAGGTCGATCACGACCAGTGCGCTGGCGCGACCGGCGGCGACCGAGGTGGTGACCCTCTCCCGGAATGGCCGACGGTTGGGGAGGCCGGTCAGGCCATCGTGGTTCGCTTCATGCTCCCGGCTGCTGGCCCGCAGGGTTGTCTGGTGGACGGTGAGCGCGTTTACCAACAGCAGCGGCAGCAGGGCCAGGCTCCGTTCGGCCACGACCACCGAGATCGGCGCGAGGGTCAGAACTGCGGCGTCGGTCAGGATGGTCTTGGGGATCGAACTGAACACGCCGAAGCCGTTGAAGAAGTCGTCTTCGTCTGCCGACCGGCCGGCGGTGAGGGCGTGGGTGATCACCACTGCGGCGACCGCGGCGAAGGCGTTCAGCAGCCAGCGGGCATCCACCGGGGCATTGCTGACGAGGGTCGTCTGCTGACCGGTGATCGACACGACGATGGCGCCGGCCGCGACCGACACGACCATGCGGCTCGACTCGAAGAGGCCGATCATCGTGTCGCGGGAGCTGATCACGCTGGTGACGAACGATGTCACCGCCAGCGCCAACAAGGCGAGCAGCGGAGCGCCCGACAGCACCATGGCCGAAGCGAACACCCACGAGAACGATCGGTTGATGTCGGCCGCGTCGGGCCACCAGATGGCGGCCAGCTGGGTCAGGACCAGGCTGACGATGAACAGCATCACCGTCGAGGATTCGAGGATGGGGAAGAACAGGAACTCCTGGATCCAGAGCACCGCGCCGAACAACATGATGGCGGCGATGGCCAGCGCCATCGTCGATTCGGGCGCGGTCGATCCGAGTGGGTTGTCAGCTCGCGGCTGATGCAACTCCGCCTTCGCGCGGCGAAGGCCTGGGACCGTACTCATGGAAAGAATATCGGCCGTGCTGAGGCGTCACTGTACCGAAAGCTGCCCGCCGAATTCGGCCGGGTCTTCAGTGTTTCAAAGGCTCTGCAGCACCGTGGCGAACGCCGTTCGGGCCTGGTCGAGGTCGGCATCGGTGATATCGAGATGCGTCACCAGGCGAAGCGTACGGCCCGGCGTTATGTGTACGCCTTCTTTCCGCATCTGCTCGGCCAATTGGGTCGGATCGATCGAGTTGTCCAGCGTCACGAAGACCATGTTGGTCGCGTGAATCACCGCGTGGATGCCGGGGCAGTCCTGAAGCGAAGCGGCCAGTTCCTCCGCCCGGCGGTGATCGTCGACCAACCGATCGCGATGGTGATCGAGAGCGTGGCGGCACGCGGCGGCAAGGATGCCGGCCTGGCGCATTCCGCCGCCCAACATCTTGCGCCAGCGCCGCGCGCTGGCCACCCGCGCGGCATCGCCGACGAGCACCGAGCCGACCGGCGCGCCCAACCCTTTCGACAGACAGACCGACACGGTGTCGAACGGTTCGGCCAACGCGGCGATGTCGGTCGCAGCCGCGGCGGCGGCGTTCCAGAGGCGGGCGCCGTCGAGGTGGAGCCGGAGATCGCGCCGACGGGCCAACGCCGCCGCGTCGGCCACGTACTGGGGGTCGAGGACGTGGCCGTCCTTGGTGTTCTCCAGGGCCAGCAAAACCGTATTGGCGAAATGGGTGTCGGGTGGCTTGATCGCGGCTTCGACCTCGGCCAGGTCGAACTGGCCGGCGCGGTCCAGCCTCAGCGGTTGCGGCTGGATGCTGCCGAGGACCGCGGCACCGCCGGCCTCGTACTTGTAGGTGTGGGCGGTCTGGCCGACGATGTACTCGTCGCCGCGTTCGCAGTGCGCCAGAAGCGCGCAGAGGTTCGACTGCGTGCCCGACGGAACGAACAACCCGGCCGCCTTGCCCAACAACGACGCGGTGAATTCCTCGAGTTCGTTGACGGTGGGGTCCTCGCCGTACACGTCGTCGCCCACCGCCGCGGCTGCCATCGCCTCGCGCATCGACGGCGTCGGGCGGGTGACGGTGTCACTACGGAGGTCGATGAGCATCACCGCATCATTGCAGGTTCGCTCCGACCCCGAACGCACGGGAACGACAGGTCCCGGCACTATGATCTGAGCTTCGTCGCGGCCGATTCGGCCCGACCACCGTTGTTGCTCGAGGAGACCAGCGTGGATCGTCGTTCGTTCTTGCGTCGCACGCTCGGTGGAGCCGCTGCGGTGTCGATGGCCCCCGCCTTCGGGTCGATGGCCAGCGGACGAGCAGCGAGTCGCACCCAGCGCATCATCGGCGGCCAGGTCTACCCGCGGGTGCCGATTCCCGTCGATGGACCCGACGTCGTGATGATCTGTATCGACGATCTCAACGATTGGGTCGGTTTCCTCGGCCACCCACTGGCCCAGACCCCGAACCTCGATGCGCTGGCCGCGCAATCGATGATCTTCGACAACGCCTATTGCTCGGTGCCGCTGTGTATGCCATCGCGCGCCTCGGCGCTCACCAGCACCTCACCGGCCAACTCGGGGATCCTCGGTCGCAACGACTTGTACGCCGCCGATTCCCGTGCGGCCTTCGACGAGGACGAGGGCCAGGGCGGCTACCGGGCCGACGGGGCGGCGTGCCTCGACGAGGGCATTTGTTACGAGGACTTCCTCGATTCGAAGGTCTCGGTATTCGACCACTTCTGGCTCAACGGCTACCGCACCGCAGCGTCGGGCAAGGTGTATCACGGCTGGCGGTCCACCGACTTCGACACGTTCGACGCACGTATTCAGGCGTACCGCAAGGCCTACGTCACCGCGATCACCGAGGATGCCACCTTCACCCAGGTGGGCAGTTTCAAATGGAGTCGGGTGCCGACCGAGAGCGACCACTACGACTACCTGATCGCCAACTGGATGCGACGCCAGTTGTCGCCGGAGCTGCTGAACCGGCGGCACCGGCCCTGGTTCCTGGTCGCCGGGCTGTTTCAGCCCCACGTGCCCTGGCGAATCCCACAGCGCTTCTGGGACATGTACGACCCCGACGCCATCCAGCCGGTCGCCGACGCAGTGG
>JABDJW010000065.1 GCA_013002375.1 Acidimicrobiales bacterium
GTGCCGCACTTCCTGAAGATCTTCTGCGCCGCGCTCTGTGGCATCCCGGAGAACAAGATGCGGGTCATCGCGCCTGCGGTCGGCGGCGGGTTCGGTGCCAAGTTGGGCATCAAACCCGACGAGATCCTGTCGGTCGCGTTGGCCAACAAACTGGGCCGGCCGGTGCGCTGGACCGAGACCCGGACCGAGGCAGCCGTCGCCACCCATCAAGGCCGCGGCCAGAACCAGCACATCGAGCTCGCGGCCGACGCCGACGGCAAGCTCACCGGGGTGAAGGTGCACCTCGATGCCGACCTCGGCGCGTACATGGAACTCGTCGGCCCGGGCGTCCCCTTGCTGGGGAGCTTCCTCTACACCGGCGTCTACGAGGTGCCGAACTTCTCGTTCGTCTGCGACGGCTACTTCACCAACCTCACCCCGACCGATGCCTACCGGGGCGCCGGCCGGCCCGAGGCCTGCTACGCCATCGAACGAGCCATGGATCTCTTGGCGCTCGAGGTCGGCGTCGGCCCGGACGAGGTCCGGCGGCGCAACTATCTCGGCGGCGGCGAGTTCTTCGAGAACCTCGAGACCGCCGGCACCCTCGTCTTCGACAGCGGCAACTACGGTCCGAGCCTGGACCGGGCGCTCGAGCTGGCCGGCTACGCCGACCTCCGGAGCGAACAACAACGACGGCGCGAGGCCGGCGAGGACAAGCAGCTCGGCATCGGCCTGTGCACCTACGTCGAGATCTGCGGCCTGGCCCCCAGCCGGGCCCTCGGCGGGCTCAACTTCCAGAGCGGCGGATGGGAACACGCCATCGTTCGTATGTTGCCCACCGGCAAAGTCGAGGTCGTCAGCGGCAGCACGCCGCACGGTCAGGGCCACGAGACCAGCTGGTCGATGATCATCGCCGACAAGCTGGGCATCGATCCGGCCGACGTCACCGTCCTGCACTCCGACACCTCACAGAGCCCGTTGGGTCTGGATACGTACGGGTCGCGCTCGCTGGCCGTCGGCGGCATCGCCATCGCCGGCGCGGCCGACAAGTTGGTCGACAAGGCCAAGACCATGTTCGCCCACCAGATGGAAGCCTCGGTCGACGACATCGAGTTCGCCGGCGGCACCTTCTCGGTCCGGGGCACACCGGCCAAGTCGGCCCACATCCAGGAGATGGGCATGGCCGCGTTCTTGGCCCACGACCTGCCCGACGACATGGAGCCCAACCTGCAGGAGCAGGTCACCTACGACCCACCCAACTTCTGCTTCCCGTTCGGCACCCACGTGGCCGTCGTCGAGATCGACGAGGTCACCGGCGGGGTCGAGCTGATCGACTACATCGCGGTCGACGACTGCGGCAACCAGGTCAACCCGCTGATCGTCGAGGGTCAGGTGCACGGTGGCATCGTGCAGGGCGTGGCCCAGGCGCTGTGGGAGGAAGCGAGCTACGACGGCGACGGCAACATCGTCAACCCCTCGTTCATGGACTATCTCGTACCGTCGCCGGCCTAGGTGCCGTCGATGAAGCTCGACTTCACGGTCACCCCGAGCACGTCGAACCAGCTCGGGGTGAAGGGAGTCGGCGAAGCGGGCACGATCGGTTCGGCCGCCGCCGTCATCAACGCCATCTGTGATGCGCTGAGCCCCCACGGCGTCACCGACATCGAGATGCCGGCCACCCCGAAACGAATATGGAATGCGATCCAATCCGGCTCCGGCCAGAAAGGGGGCACAGCATGATCACCGCCACCTTCGACTACACCCTGGCCGAATCGGTCGAACACGCCACCGGCCTGCTCGCCGAACACGGCGACGAAGCCAAGCTGCTCGCCGGCGGCCACTCGCTGATCCCGATGATGAAGTATCGGTTAGCCACCCCGGCCCAACTGATCGACGTCGGCCGCCTCGACGACCTGCGCTACATCAGGGTCGACGGTGACCACGTCGCGATCGGAGCTCTCACGCGCCATACCGAAGTCGAACACTCCACCGAACTCGAGGCCGCGTGCCCGATGCTCAAGCACGTCGCGTCGCTGGTCGGCGACCCCGCGGTCCGCCATCGCGGCACCTTGGGCGGCACCCTGGCCCACGCCGACCCGGCCTCGGACCTCCCGGCGGCGGTGTTGGCGCTCGGCGGCACGCTGGTGGCCCAGGGCCCCAACGGCACCCGCGAGATCGCGGCGACCGAGTTCTTCACCAGCTTCCTGGAATCGGCCCTTGCGCCCGATGAGATGCTGACCGAGGTTCGGGTTCCGGCCAACACCGCGGGCTGGAGCTACCAGAAGTTCAACCGTCGGGCCCAGGATTGGGCCATCGTGGGTGTTGCGGTCGCCGACGGCGGCAAGGGAATCAGCCTGGTCAACATGGGCTCGACCCCGATCCGAGCCGGCGCGGCCGAAGCGGCGCTGGCCGGCGGTTCATCTGCGGTCGACGCTGCGGCGGTGGCGCACGAAGGCACCAGCCCACCCGAAGATCTCAACGCCGACGCCGACTACCGCAACCACCTGGCCCGAGTGCTGACCGCACGCGGCCTGGCCGAGGCCGGGGCCTAGGCGACCAGCGCATCCAGCGCCGGCTGGGCCAGATCGGCGGCGTACCGGAACGCCCCGGAGGACCAGCGGCTGCAGCGGTCGGTGACGCCGTTGATCGCCGGCCCGGAGCCGGGGCAGAAGTGCACACCGTCGGGGGCCCGGACGATGATCTCGCCACCCTCGCAACCCAGCTCGGCGTTTTCGAAGGGAAGGCACGGCAGGGTTTCGGTCCACTCGCCGTCGGTGCTGAAGGCGACATCGGTGTCGACGAACGTGACGTCGTCGTTGAATATGGACACCCGTCGGTACAGGCCTTCGAGCCGATCGGCCTCGGGCGACGGAGCCGGCCCGATCGGACCGGCCGCCAGCTGGACGTGGGTTCCGGAGCGCCGGGCGATGGTCAGCACGGCGTCCAGCGCGTCGGCATAGGCGTCGGTGTGCGCCGCGCCGAGCAGCGAGTTCCCGGCGGCATCGAGCATGCAGGGAGTCAGCGCGTTGCCGCTGAAGGCCAGCACCACCAGGTCGTATTCGGCTTGGGCCAACTGCGCTTCGATGTGAGGCACGAAGTCGCACAGGGCGGTTCCGCCCATCGTGCCGGTCTCCACGACGACGTCATGGCCACCGAAGACCCCGACGAAGAAGTCCTCGGCCTCGTAGGCCAGCGAGTCGCCCCACAGCGCCACCCGGACGATGCCGTCGGAGCCGGCATCGAGGGAGGGCAGGCCCTCGCTGACGATCTCACGAACGCTCGGCGAGGCATCCTTGGGCTGCAGCTCGCCGACGGATCGGGGCCCCTCGGGCCGAGCGATCGGGGTCGGCACCGGCACCTCCCGAGCGACCGGGACCGGCGCGACCGGAGCCGCAGTTGGCGAAGCAACGCCTTGCTCGCTCGTGGCGGCCGACTCACCGAACAAGCCGATCACCGCCGCCCCGACCAACGCGGCAACGACCACCAGGTGAGCCAGGTGATCGAACCACCGGACGGGGCGAGTGTGGGCTGCCATACCCTGCACACTTCGCTGGTTGGCAGTTTGTCCAACCGACTTCGTCGAGTTCTTCATGTCCGTCCCGCCTTGCCGCCCCCATCCCGTAGGAGGCCCGCATCGATCGTCCCAAGGACGAGCCGAACGCAGTGTCGGCTGGCCGACACATCGCCCGTGACCTTCGCCACGGGGTGTGAGGGCAACAGCCGGGCGGTACGGTCGAGCGGTGCCGCTGCACCCCGCCCTGGCCGAGCTGCCCTCGCCGAACGACAAGCGCATCGCAGCTCGCCTCACCGCCGACGCCCTCCGCCAGGTGCGGGGTGGCCATCCCTGGGTGTTCGACCGCGGCATCGAATCGCTGTCCCACGAGGGGGCGCCCGGCGATCTGGCTGTCGTGTTCGACCGCAACCGGAAGTTCACCGCGATCGGGTTGTTCGACCCCCGCTCCCCCATCCGCATTCGGATCGTGCACGAGGGCAAGCCCCGGACGATCGACGCCGACCATTGGGCCGACCGGCTCGCGGCCGCCACCGAACGGCGCCGGCCGCTTCTCCAACGCGGTGACACCTCCGGCTATCGGCTCGTGCACGGCGAGAACGACGGGTTCGGCGGCCTGGTGGTCGATCGGTACGACGCCACGCTGGTCGCCAAGCTGTACAGCGAGGCGTGGCTCCCCCACCTGGCCGACATCGTGCCGCTCCTGGCCGCACAACCCGACGTCGACCGGGTCGTGCTACGGGTCAACCGCCAGCTGGCCCAGCTCGCGACCGGCCAACGACTCGACCGCCTGACCGTCGTGGGCGACCCGCCGACCGAGCCGGTTCTGTTCACCGAGCTCGGGCTGACGTTTCAAGCCGACGTCCTCGAGGGCCAGAAGACCGGCCACTTCCTCGATCAACGCGAAAACCGCGCCGCGGTCGCGGCCCAGGCCACCGGCCGACGGGTGCTCGACGTCTTCTCCTGCACGGGCGGCTTCGCCGTACATGCCGCGGCCGCCGGTGCGGCCCTGGTGCACGTCGTCGACCAGAGCGAGCCGGCGCTCGCCACCGCTCGAGTCAACTTCGACCTGAACATCGATCGCACCGGATCGACCACCTGGCGGGCGACCGCCGGCGACGCCTTCGAGGTCATGGCCGGGCTGATCCAGGCCGGCGACCGCTACGACATCGTCGTGATCGACCCCCCGTCGTTCGCGTCGCGCCAAGACCGCATCGAGGCGGCCCGAGCCTCGTATCGCCGGCTCACCCGGCTGGGGCTCGACCTCCTCGTTCCCGGCGGGCTGCTCGTACAGGCATCATGTTCGAGCAGAGTCACCGCCGAGACGTTCTTCGCCGACATCGATCGAGAGCTTGCCTCCCATCCCGTGGCGGTTGAATCGATCGAGCAAACGGGCCACGCAATCGACCATCCGATCTCGTTCCCCGAAGGCGCCTACCTCAAAGCGGCTTTTGTGCGAACGGCCTACCCTGGGCCCGTATGAGTCAACCGATCATGGTGCGAGAGGCGTCGGTCAGCTACGGCGACACCGCCGTGCTGCGGTCGGTCGATCTCGATGTGCGGGCCGGCGGAATCGTGGCCCTGTTGGGCCCCAGCGGTTGTGGGAAGACCACCATGCTGCGGGCGATCGCCGGGCTCGAGCACCTCGACGCCGGTCAGATCGAGGTCGGCGGCACGCTGGTGTCGGGGCCGTCTCGACACGTCGCTCCCGAGCGCCGAAATGTCGGCATGGTCTTCCAGGATTGGGCCCTCTTTCCCCATCTGTCGGTGGCCAGGAACGTGGCGTACGGCTTGGGCCGGGGCGCCGATGAGGCGCGGGTCGCCGAAGTGCTCGATCTCGTCGGCCTGAGCGGGTTCGGCGATCGTTCGCCGCAGAACCTCAGTGGCGGCCAACAACAGCGGGTCGCCTTGGCCCGCGCCCTGGCCCCCTCACCGACCGCGCTGTTGCTCGACGAGCCGTTCTCGAACCTCGACACCGCGCTGCGGGTCGAGATCCGCACCGAAGTCCACCGCCTGCTGAGTTCGCTCGACGTCACGACGATCTTCGTCACCCACGACCAGGACGAAGCGTTCATCCTCGGCGACGAGGTTGCGGTGATGGCCAACGGGCGGATCGTGCAGCAGGGCTCACCGCAAGCGCTCTACGCCCGGCCCGCGTCGCCGTGGATCGCGGCCTTCGTGGGCGAAGCCAACCTGGTCGTCGGCACCGCCGCCGGAACCGTGGCCACGACGCCGGTCGGGGCGATCCAGCTGAGCGAAGCCTGCCACGGTGACTGCGAGGTACTGCTGCGCCCCGAGGAGCTCGAGCTGGCCGCCGAAGGGCCCGGGGTGGTCGGTCTGGTCGAGTACTACGGGCACGACACGACCTATGAGGTCGAGCTTCCCGATACCACGGTCGTGCGGGTTCGAATGACCTCGACCCCCAAGTTCGCCACCGGCGATCGGGTCCAGGTTCGCCATATCGGTGGCACCACCGTCGCCTACGCCCTCGCCGGCTGAGACACGAGTCACAACACCCCGATATCGCGTGTTAAGCATGCTTGACATACGGTGAGTGCCGTGGTTACGTTCAACCCCACTATGCAACCATCCCCCCACGACCCAGCACGCTCCGTGTCGCGCCCGCGCCGCCTCCTCGTCGCCCTCCTGGCCTTGGCCCTGCTGGCCGCAGCCTGTGGCAGCGACGACGATGCCACTCCCGTTGACGGTACCGACACCCTCGGCGACGCGACCATCACCGTGTACAGCAGCCGCAGCGAAGAACTCATCCAGCCGGTCTTCGACGCCTTTGAAACCGCCACCGGTGCCACCGTCGAGGTGCGCTACGGCAAGACCGACGAGATCACCCTGGCCCTCGAGGCCGAAGGTGATCGCTCACCCGCCGATGTCTACATCGGCCAGAGCCCGGGTGCCGTCGGCTTCCTCGATCAAGCCGGACTGCTCGCTCCGCTGGGGGCGGCGACCCTCGACCGGGTCGGCGCCGCCTATCGGGCGTCATCGGGAAACTGGGTGGGCATCACCGGCCGGGTACGAGTGCTGGTCTACAACACCGATCGCGTCGATCCCGCCGAGCTGCCGGGCTCGATCCTCGACCTGACCGATCCCGCCTTCGCCGGCCGGGTCGGGGTGGCCCCCGGCAACGGATCGTTCCAGGATTTCGTCACCGCGATGCGAGCCGACCTCGGCGACGAAGCCACGGGCGAGTGGCTGGCCGGTATGGCCGCGAACGACTCGCCCAACTACGAGAAGAACGGGGCCATCGTCGACGCGGTTGCCCGGGGCGAGGTCGACATGGGCCTGGTCAACCACTACTACCTGCTCGAATTCCTCGAGGAAGACCCCTCCTTGCCGGCCGCGAACTACACCTTCCCCGAAGGCGACCTCGGCTCGTTGCTGATCACGTCGGCCGCCGGCGTCGTGAGCGCCTCGGATCAACCGGCCAACGCCGAAGCGCTCATCCAGTACCTGCTGTCCGATGAAGCCCAGGCCCAGTCCGCGGCCGGCGAGAGCGAGTACCCGCTCGTCGCCGGGGTAGCCGCGCCCGAAGGTCTCGCGCCCCTGGCCGAGCTGGCCGCGATCACCGTCGATCTCGATGTGCTGGCCGATGGGCTACGCGGCACCCAGAGCCTGATCGAGAACAGCGGGCTGATCCAGTAGCGCTCCGTCACGATGGCCGTCCTCCAGACCTCGACCGACCTGCCGGCCCCGCTCGGCCGCAGCACTCGCGCCCCCTCCGCGCCCTGGTGGTTCCTGCTCATCGGGTTGGTCCTCGCCGCGGTCTTCGCCGCTCCGCTGGTCTACGTGATCGTCCGCAACATCCAAGACGTCAGCCGTCTGGACGAGCACTTCACCTCCTCGGCCACCTGGGATCCGCTGGGCCGATCATTGCTCCTGGCCTCGTCGGTTGCCGTCACCGCCACCGCGTTCGGCACCGCGCTGGCCTGGATCACGACCCGCAGTGACATACCGCTGCGTCGGCTCTGGATGCTGGTCGCGCCGCTGCCGTTGGTGTTCCCGTCGTTCGTCGGCGCCACCGCGCTGATCTCGGGGTTCGCCAAGGGCGGACTGCTCGATCGGGCGGTCGGTCCACTCGGATTCGAACTGCCGGAGTTGGCCGGTTTCTGGGCCGCCCTGTTCGTCCTGACCCTGTTCACCTATCCCTACGTCTACCTGCCGGTCGCCGCCCGCCTGCGATTCCTCCCCAGCAGCTTCGAGGAGAGCGCCCGGGTGCTGGGCCGCACGCCGCGCCAGGTGTTCACCAGCGTGGTCGTTCCCCAGCTTCTGGCGCCGATCACCGCCGGCGGCCTCCTGGTGTTCCTGTACACCGTGTCGGATTTCGGTGCCGTGCAGCTCCTGCGCTACGACACGTTGACCCGCGTCATCTACGCCAACAGCCTCGCGGATCAGCCCCGGGTGATGGCGCTGAGCTTGCTGCTCGGCATCGTCGCGGTCTTGGCCGTCGCCGCCGAACGGGCACTGGGCCGCAACCACTCGGAATCGGCGATGTCGAACCGGGCGACCGGATTGACCGTGCCGCTGGGTCGGTGGCGCTGGCCCACCTTCGCCGCAGTGGCCGCGTTCGTCGGGTTTGCGCTGATCGGCCCGCTGGCTTCGCTGGCCCACTGGACCGTCCGCGGAGCGGCGAGCAGTCGCGCCCGCGGCGCGCTGGCCATCCCGACCGACGGGCTCGGTGAGGCGATCGGCAACACGGTGTTGGTGTCGATCCTCGCCGCCGTCGCCACCGTGGTGCTCGTGCTGCCCATCGCCTATCTGGTCGCCCGGCACCGCAGCCGAACCGGCATGGTCGCCGATGGCCTGGTCACCGCGGGCTTTGCCTTGCCGGGCCTGGTACTCGGTTTGTCGCTGGTGTTCTGGGCGCTGAGCAACGACTTCCTCTTCCGCTTCTACCAGACGCTGCCGCTGCTGATTCTCGGCTATGTGATCCACTTCGGCGCCCAGGCCAATCGGGCCACCCAGATCGCGGTGGCTTCGGTTCCGACCCGCCTCGATGAATCGGCCCGCATGCTCGGCGCCGGTCGAGCTCGTCGGTTCATCACCGTCGACGCGCCGCTCATGATGCCCGGCCTCCTGGCCGCCGGTGGCCTCGTGTTGCTGTCGACGATGAAGGAGCTCCCGGCCACCCTTTTCCTGCGCCCGACCGGATTCGACACGTTGTCGACCCGCATCTGGGCGTCGATGGACAATCTCTCGTTCGCCAAGGCCGGCCTGGAATCGATGATCCTGCTGGCCGTGTCGGCCGTGTTGACCTGGTTCCTGGTGCTGCGCCGTTCCGACGCCCTGTAGTGATGAGCGCCCGCTAACCGCGGATCATGGCGACGATCTCGTCCTCGTAGCCGTAGTCCTGCTCGACCGTCCGGTGCAGGTCGGTGCCCGACCACCAGCGATAGGTGTCGGCCACCGCGGTGTCGAAGGTGTGCTGCGGCGTCCAACCGGTGACGTCCTTCATGGCGTCGACGGTGAACACGGTGTCGGAGTCCCAGCGGTGAATCGACGGCTGGAGCCGCTGGATCAGGTTGGCCAGCGGGCCCTTGTGGATGTGGGGCATCACCCGGTCGCGCGCGGCCTCGGTCGGACGAATGTCCATCGTGGGGCGGCTACCGCCGGGCGGTGTGTAGCGCACCTTCTTGTCCCACAGATCGTCCATGAGCTCGGCCGGTATGTCGACGATGTCGGGTTGTACACCCATCGCGTCGGCGATGACCTCGACGTAGCGGTTGTCGTCGTGGGGATCGTCGCCGGTGAGGTTGAGCCGGCGACCGAACGAGGCCTCGACACCCATGAGGGCCTCGAACGCACGCGCCTGATCGTCGACGTGGCCGATCACCGCCTTGGTCGTGCCGTCGCCCGGGACCAGGATCGGCCGGCCGAGCCGCATCCGGCTGAACATCCGCTGTTCGCGCCCGGGCAGGGCGTTGTGGGGGCCGAACACCATGGCCAGCGGGACGGTCGTGGCCGGGAAGCCGGCGTCGGCATGGGCGGCCTGCAGGAGATCCTCGGCCAGCAGCTTGTCGAGGCCGTACTCGAATTGATCCGGGCCGCGATCGTCGGGGTGGTTCTCGTCGATCGGGCCGGGGTGTTCGGCGCTGATGCTGGCATAGGTGACCGTCGAGCTGACGTAGATGTAGTGACCGACCGCGTCGGCGAAGAGCTCGACCATCAAGGCCACGTCGGCCGGGTGGTAGGCGGTCATGTCGATCACGCAATCCCACTCGGTGCCACCCAGCACGGCCCGCAGCGCGTCGTGATCGGTTCGGTCGGCGGCGAGGTGCGCGACGCCGGCCGGGTACTCGATCGGGGTCCGGCCGCGATTGCAGACCGTGACGTCATGGCCGGCCTCGGCCAGCGCCGGAACGAGGGCCCGACCGTTGAAGGCGGACCCGCCCATGACCAGTACGTTCATCGCAGGCTCCTCGTTGCCGGCTCAGTCGAAGGTGTCGGCGGTTTCGAAGCGGTCGCCCTCGGCATCTTTGCCCGACAGCTGCGGATCGGCGCCGTCGACCAGCGGCCATTCGATGCCGACGGTCGAATCGTTCCACAGCAGCGAGCGCTCGTGTTCGGGGGCGTAGTAGTCGGTGCACTTGTAGACGAACTCGGCGGTGGGGCTGGTGACGTAGAACCCGTGGGCGAACCCGGGCGGCACCCACAGCATGTGTTTGTTCTCGGCCGAAAGGGTCTCGCCCACCCATTGCCCGAACGTCGGCGACGACCGGCGCATGTCGACCGCGACGTCGAAGACCTCGCCTTCGACGACCCGCACCAGCTTCCCCTGCGGTTGCCGGATTTGGTAGTGCATGCCGCGCAGGATGCCCTGCACCGACTTGGAGTGGTTGTCCTGCACGAAGGTGACCGGTGCACATTCGGCCTCGAATTCGTCGGCCCGGAAGGTCTCGAGGAAGAAGCCGCGCTCGTCGCCGAAGACCTTGGGTTTGCACAACACGACATCGGGGATCGCCAGCTTCTGATATTCCATCGAGCCATTGTTAGCGCACTAACCTGCCCGGCTATGGAATTTGCATGGAACGACATTGACGGATTGAACGGCGCGGCGAGCGAGGAGTTCGGCGACTGGGGCACCGAGATCGAGGTGACGCAGCAGATGATCCAGGACTTCGCCGACCTCACCGGCGACCATCAGTGGATTCACGTCGACGTCGAACGGGCCAACGCCGGTCCCTTCGGCGGCCCGATCGCCCACGGTTTCTTGACGTTGTCGTTGCTGCCCAAGCTCAACCCCGGCGGCCTCACGATCACCGGCATCAAGAATGCGGTGAACTACGGCAGCGACGGCTTCCGCTTCCTGGCCCCGGTGCCGTCGGGCTCGACCATCCATGCCCGCAGCCGGCTGGTGAGCGCCGTCGAGAAGCCCAAGGGCACCCTCATCACCACCGAGGTCGCCGTGCACGTCAAGGGCAACGATGTCCCGTCGTTGCTCTACAAGATGCTGGTGTTGTACCAGGGCTAGGGCCCTTCTCAACGCTGCTCGAGGCCGGCGGGTCGGGCTCCCGTCTGCTCTGCCGCAACGCCGCTTTGCCCGCCTTTGCGCCACGGAGTGGCTGTCGCCCCCGGGCCAATTCACTGCGCGCTCGCCGCACCAGCAGAAATGTTGAGGTTGGGGTTGTGCATCGAACGTATGTTCGATAGAGTGTGGTCACTGAATCGCTTCCCCCTGGTTCTGTTCTCTAGCTCCCGATGGCCCTGGTAGTTCGTGTGGGTTCGGTCGAGCTCTTGTCTTCCCGTGGTTGGGAGGTGTGTAGTTATGGTTGCTGTCTTTGATGGCCCCGATCGTGGCGATTCGTTTGCCGAGCGTTCATTTGCCGATGCGGCGGCGACGGATCTCGAAGCGTCGGTCAAGAAGGTCGGCGACGTCGCCTCTGGCGCGCTGTCCCCGGATGCGCTCGAAGCCCACGCGGTGCGAATCCTGCGCAGCTCAGACCGGCTCCACGCCGAAGCCGCATCGCTGCTCGCCGCCGCCGACGAAGCCCGCGTTGCGAAACGCCGCTCCCTCAGCGCCCACTTCGCCAACCTCCTCGGCACGTCATCATCCGCGATTGCCCCGTTGCGCACGCTCGGCCTCTGGCTCCGGCACTTCTGTGGGTTCGCCGACGCCTGGAAGATCGGCACCTTGTCCGAGCCGCATGTGCGGGAGCTCAAGAAACTCGACAACGGCCGCACCAACCATGCGCTCAAACGCGATCAGCACCTGTTCATCGAATGGGCCCAAACCCTCGAATGGACCGACTGGCTCAAAGCCATCGCCTACTGGTTGCTGGCCGCTGACCCCGCCGTTCGCTTCGCTCACTAACCGAGTTGCTCGCTGGCGCTCTCAACGTCGGACGGTGAGCTCGACCCCGAACGGGCTGCTTCCTACGGGGTGACGTTCCGCCCCGACCGCAACGGCGACCTCCATATCACCGGCACCCTCGACCCCATCTCTGGCGACGCCTTGAAGAAAGCCGTCGAACACGAAGCCCAGAAGATCCTCAAAGCGCAGATCGACGCCCAAGACCAGGATGTGCTGCCGGTTCGGAAACGCCGCATGATCGGCCTCATGCGGCTCGTCAGCCGCGGGTTCGTCCGCCAAGACGGCACCGTGCCCTTCCCCCTCGTCAACATCGTCATGTCCCAGAAGGTCGCCGAAGCCTTACTCGAAGACCTGGCCAACGACACCGACACCGCATCTGAGTTGCTGGATCCGTTCGACATCGACCGACGCTGCTGAAACCGGCAACGCTTCGCGTTGCGCAAGAAATGCTTCGCATTTCTCGCCCTCACCGGCGCGACGTTGTGAGCGCCAGCGAGCAACTCGGTTAGAGAGCGAAGCGAACGGCCAGCACCCGGCTCTACCCCGCCGCCATGCGCAACGCGCTGCTCGTCCAAGCACGCGGCACCTGCGCCACCCCAGGCTGCGACGCCCCCTACCACTGGCTCCAAGCCGACCACATCCAACCGGCCACCAACCACGGCCCCACCTCCGTCGCCAACGGCCAAATCCTCTGCCAACCCGACAACCACGCCAAAAGCGACAGCTGATCGGCGACGGTTCAGATGTTGCTCGGTTCGTCTATGCCAGAATCGGGGGGTGAAGAGCGTCGAGCTTCTGGTGCCGGTCACCGACGCCAACTTCGACCCGGCCGCGTACCTGCGAGGAAACCCCGATGTCGCTGCCGCCGTGGAGTCGGCACCCGACCCCCATCAAGCAGCCGGGGAGCACTGGGATACGTTCGGCAGGACAGAGCAACGGACGCTGACACCGGCCGACGCCCTCGATGAGATCAACGAGATGAGGCGCCAAAAGGTCGCGCGACTCCGGTCGGCGATTCGAGACGATGTCCCGTTCGTCCAAAGACCATCGGGCGCGCTTGACTTTCTCGACGGCGACCGACGAACCGCACACCCAGGCCTCGAGCCAGACTTTGTTCCGCCGATATCAGCCAATCGTTACGGGAACCAGGTGGAGGAGCTCATTGCGAGCACATCCGACGGACTCGTGCTGGATTGCGGCGCGGGATACCGGTCGACGTACTACGAACACGTGGTGAATCTCGAGATCGAGCCGTACCCGACCACCGACGTACTGGCCCGTGGAGAGCGGCTCCCATTCAACGACGGCACGTTCGACGCAGTGCTGTCCCTGGCCGTGCTCGAACATGTCGCCGAACCATGGCGGGCCGCGGCCGAGATCGAGCGCGTCCTCAAGCCCGGGGGAACGCTCGCCTTTTCGGCCACCTTCATGCAGCCCTTTCATGCGTATCCGCATCACTACTTCAACATGACACCGGCCGGCGCCCGCGCACTACTCGGCGCTCTCCAACTGGAGTCTCAGACCGTGCCGCCCAACCTGCACCCGTTGCATGGCGTGTCGCGAACCCTACAGACTTGGCTCGAGCTACTTCCTGAGTCCGATCAAGACGATCTACTCGATCTCACGGTGCGCGACCTCTTGAAACCGCCGGCCGAACTTTGGCCACGCCCCTTCATGCAGCACATCGACGCCGACCGGATCGACGAGATCGCGGCAGGAACGTTCTTGGTGGCGCGAAAGCCTACGTAGCTACCGAGAACCCTCGACCGAGTCGATGATCAGCGCGGCGGCGTCGGCGATGGCGACGTCTTGTTTGTCGCCGGTGGTGCGGGTGACGAATTCGAGTTGGCCGCTCTCGAGGCCCTTGGGGCCAATGGTGAGGCGGAACGGAATGCCGCAGAGCTCGGCGTCGGTGAACTTCACGCCGGCGCGGGCGTCGCGGTCGTCGAGGACGACATCGATACCGGCCGCCTGCAGTTCGGCGTACAGCTGCTCGGCCAGTTGCATCGACGGTTCGTCCTTGACCTTCACCACCGTGATGACCGCCTCGAACGGCGCAATCACGGTGGGCCAGACGATGCCGTTGTCGTCATGGTGCACCTCGACCACCGCGGCCATGGCCCGACCCACGCCGATGCCGTAGCTGCCCATGATCGGCACCACCGCCTTGCCGTTCTGATCGAGCACCGTGATGCCGAAGCCCTCGGTGTACTTTCGGCCGAGCTTGAAGATGTGGCCGACCTCGATGGCCCGCACCAGCTCGAGCGGCTGGCCGCAATTCGGGCACCCCTCCCCCGCCTCGACGCCGCGCACGTCGACCCACTCGTCGACCGCGATGTCGCGATCGACATCGACCCCGGACAGGTGCCAATCGTCCTCGTTGGCGCCGGTGGTCATGTTGACCCGGCCCTGCAACGCGGGATCGGCGATGATCCGCAGCCCGCTGACCCCGACGGCGCCGAGCGAACCCGGTGATGCACCCAAGGCGGCCCGAATCGCATCAGCCTCAGCCGGTTCGGCCACAACCGCACCGGTGTGATCGATCAGCTTCTGTTCGACCAGATTGTGATCGCCCCGGACCAGCACCAGGGTGAGCTCGCCATCGAGGTTCATCACCAGCGTCTTGATCTGACGATCGGCCGGTGCTCCCCCGTCGACCTCCTCCAGTGCAGCGATGGTACGTACGCCCGGTGTCGGGAACCGGGTGGTCTCGGCTGCGCCGGCGCCATCGTCGACCGCTGCGATCTGGCTGGTCGCCCGCTCGATGTTGGCCGCGTAGTCACACGATCGGCAGATGGCAATGTCATCCTCGCCGGCCACCGCGGGCACGACGAACTCGATCGAGTCGGAGCCACCCATCGACCCCGACGATGCCTGCACCGGCAACGCATCGAGCCCCAGCCGCGAGAAAATGGTGCTGTAGGCCTGATGATGGGCCTGGAACTGCACGTCGAGGCCGGTTTCGTCGACGTCGAAGCTGTAGCTGTCCTTCATCACGAACTCGCGCACCCGCAAGAGCCCGGCCTTGGGGCGCAGCTCGTCGCGCAGCTTGGTCTTGAAGTGGTACCAAATCATCGGAAGCTGCTTGTACGAACTCACCTCGGCGAACACCGATGTGAACGCTTCCTCGTGGGTCATGGCCAGCGCTTGGTCGGCGCCTTTGCGGTCGGTCAGCCGAAAGAGCTCGTCGCCGACGCTGTCCCACCGACCCGACGCCTGCCACAACGAAGCCGGGTGCATGATCGGCAGCGACATCTCCTGACCGCCGATGGCGTTGATTTCGTCGCGGATGACCTGGGTGACCTTTTCGTGCACCCGGAACCCCAACGGCAACATCGAGTAGTGCCCGGACTGGAGCTGGCGGATGAAGCCACCCCGCACCAGAAGCTTGTGGCTGGCGAATTCGGCATCGCCCGGGGCATCTCGGAGGGTGGGTACAAACAGTCGCGACCAACGCATTCGCACCAAGCTACTGGCAGTAGCGTGGCGGCGATGAGCATTCTCGGAAACGAAGTGAAGCGGGTCGAGGACCCACGGTTCCTGACCGGCGAGGCGACCTTCGTCGGCGATGTCGCCCTCCGTGGCGCTGACCCCGATCTTCCCCCGCCGGCGCATGCGGTCTTTGCGCGGTCGTCGATGGCCCACGCCCGCGTGCTCTCGATCGAAACCGGCGATGCGCAGGCCGCGCCCGGCGTGCTCGGTGTGTTCACCATGGCCGATCTCGATGTCGCTCTCGTGCCCACCTGGGGGCCGGTGCCACCCGGCACCGAACGCACGGCCATGGCCACCGACAAGGTCCGGTTCGTCGGCGAACCGATCGCGGTCGTCGTCGCCGAGACCGCCCACCAGGCCGCGGATGCGGCCGAACTGATCTGGGCCGACTACGACCCCCTGCCCGCGGTCACCGAACCGCTCGAAGCCGCGGAGGATGGCACGCTGCTGTTCGACGAGTTCGGCACCAACGTCGTCAGCAGCCGGGGGTACGACAAAGCCCTCGATTTCGGCGGTTGTGATGTCGTCGTCACCGCCCCCATCGTCAACAATCGAATGTCGGCGGCCCCGATCGAGCCCCGCGTCGCACTGGCCGCATGGTCGGGCGATCAGCTCACCATGTGGTCGAGCACCCAGGGCGCGCACGCCGCCCGCGATCAGATCGCCACGGTCGCCAAGCTCGATGCCGGCAACATTCGGGTGATCGTGCCCGACATCGGCGGCAGCTTCGGCGCCAAAGGTGGACCGGCCCCGGAGGAATGCATCCTGCCCCTGCTGGCCAAGTCGGTCGGCACGCCGGTGCAGTGGGTGGAGACCCGCACCGAGAACCTCCAGTCGATGGGCTGGAGCCGGGCCCAATGGCAGACGGTCACGATGGGCGGCACCGCCGACGGCACGATCACGCACTACCAGCTCGAAGTGATCGCCGAGGTCGGCGCCTACGCCGAAGCCGGCGTCTTCATGCCCACCTTCACCCGGATGATGACCCAGGGCGTCTACGACATCCCCAACATCGCGTTCATGGGCAAGACCGTGCTGTGCAACACCGCGCCGTTGGTTGCGTTCCGCGGCGCGGGCCGACCCGAAGCCACCGCGGCTCTGGAGCGAGCCGTCGATCTGTTCGCCAACGAAGCCGGCCTCGATCCGGTAGAGGTCCGGACCAAGAACTTCATCCGGGCCGACGCCTTCCCCTTCACCACCAAGGTCGGCACCGTCTATGACTGCGGCGACTACGAGGCCGCGCTGGAGCAAGCCCTGGCGGCGGCCGACTACCCCACATTGCGGGCCGAACAACGGGCCCGTCGCGAGCGCGGCGACGTCAAACAATTGTGCATCGGGCTGTCCTGCTATGTCGAGATCACTGCGC
>JABDJW010000072.1 GCA_013002375.1 Acidimicrobiales bacterium
GCCACGATGTCGCGTTCTGCTTCAACCGCAAAGAAGCCAAGGATCACGGCGAGGGCGGCGTGTTGGTCGGCCACTCCCCGGCCGACGGCGATCGGATCCTCATCGTCGAAGACGTGACGACCGCCGGCACATCGATCCGCGAAACCGTGCCGATTCTGCGGGCGGCCGCCGACATCGAACTCAGCGGGCTGATCGTCTCGGTCGATCGGGCGGAGCGGGGCACCGGTGACACATCGGCCCTGCAGCAGGTCAGCGAGGACTTCGCCATGCCGACCTTCGCCATCGTCACGGTGCACGACATCATCGAGCAGGTCGACCTCCCCTCGACGATGGTCGAGAAGATGCGGGCGTACCTCGACGAGTATGCGCCAGTCGCCTAGGAGCTGACCGCGGGCGTCAGGTACGGTCGTGACGCGTGGATGACCAGCGGCAACCGATCGGCCGAGAAACCGAGTTTCAACGCCTGGTCACCATCCTCGACCAGAGCTCCCGCAACCCGGCGGGGGTCGTTGCAGTCGTCGGCACCGCGGGCATCGGCAAGAGCACGCTTCTGCGCGACGTCGCGGCCGCGGCCACCGAGCGGGGTTTCGTCACCGGCTGGGGCTTCGCAAGCGAACTCGAGGGCGCGCCGCCGCTGTGGAGTTGGTACGAGGCGATCACCGACGTCGACCCCGACCAAACGGTGATCTCCTGGATCGACGACGCCCAGTCGCTCGAGCCGCAGGAACGCATCGAACTCTTCCGGGCCATCGCCGACTGGCTGGCGACCCAGGCCGCGACCGCACCGACGGTGTTGATCCTCGAGGATCTCCACGCAGCCGACGACACCACCGTCGACCTCTTGGCCTACATCAGCCGTCGCCCGATGCCGAAGGGGCTCGTGCTCCTGACCTCCACTCGCGATGCCACCGCCGGCGACGACCGGATTCGGGGCCCGCAGCTCGTCTTGAGCGGCCTGTCCATCGCCGAGGCGCAGGCGCTGGCCCGATCGCTGCAGGTCGATCTCGACGACAGCCGGGCCGCGGCGTTGGTGCACCGCACCAACGGCAACCCGTTCTTCATCCAGCGACTCCTGGAGCAAGGGGCCGATCGCACCCAGCTGCCGTCCGATGTCAACGCCCTCCTGCGCGAACAACTCGACGAGCTCGATCACGACCAACGCACCGGCGCGACGGCTCTGGCCGTGTTGGGCACGAGCGCGCCCACGCACCTCGTTCGTCGCCTGCTCAACCGCGCTTTCGATTCCGCGGCCGGCCGAACTGAAGCGCCATCGGTCTTTCGGCGGGCCGACGGCACCATCGAGTTCCGCCATGCACTGCTGCGCGAGGTGATCTACACCGACCTTCCGGCCGAGGAACGGTCGAGGCTGCACGTGGCCGCCGCCGACGTACTGCGCGAAGAAAGCGCCAACCCCAGCGTCATCTCGCATCATCTCGGGCGGGCCGCCGAATTCCATCCGGGCCCCGAGGCGGCCGAGTACGCCAGCCAGGCGGGCCATCTGGCGTTGACCATCGGCGCCCTGCCCGAGGCCATCGAACAGTGCTCGCTGGCGACCTCGGTCCGCCGAATGTTGACCGATGCCGACGCCCTCGGCGTGGCCCTCATCGAGGAAGCGGTCGCCCTGGGCCGAGCCGGCCGGAACGGCGAAGCCGAAGAACGCCTGGTCGAAGCAGCCGACCGGGCCGAGCTGTCGACCGGCACCCGCCAGCGGTTGATCCGTGAATACGGCCGGTTGCGCTGGCGGGAGGAGCCGAACCCTTCGGCCCTGCACGCCGAACGTCTGGTACGGCTGGCCACCGATTGGTTCGGCGACGCAACCGAACCGGCATCGGCCGCCGTCTTTCACACCGCCATGGTTTCGGCGGCCGACATCCGGGGCATCGGCCGAGCCGCCCTGCCCCACGCCGAGGCCGCGATCGAAGCGGCCGAAGCGTCGGGTGATGAGCAGCTGATCGGCGAAGCCCATGTGGCCCTGCGCCGAGCCTTGATGGTGCACCACGGCGCGCTCGAGCGTCGCACGGCGGCCAGCATCGCCGGCGCCCGGGCCGCCGCGTTGGCCAACGACGACGAACTCCTCGGCCGGGCCCAACGGCTCGCGCTCTGCGATGCGATGGCCACCGGCGACCGGGCGACGACCGTCGCCCTCATCGAGGTGGTCGAGCACGTACCATCCACCGCCCTACGGGAACACCAGGCGCTCTGGCGGGCCAGCCTGGCCGCGATCGAAGGTCGCTACGACGACGCCAACGAAATCCTCGACGAGGCCAACAAGGAACTCGCCTACCTGGGCGTCGACGCGCCGGCGCTCGATTTCGTGCGAGTCGTCTTCGAGTGGGACAAAGGACAGTTCACCGACGCGCTGGCTCGATTCGAGCCGCTGTTGGTGTTGGTGGCCGACATCGCGCTGGCCGGTGCCGTCGCGATGGGGAAGGCCATCGATGGTGATTCCACCGCGGCAGCCCAGATCCTCGACGACAACTTCGACACGTTGATCAGCGACGACATCACGTTCCTGTGGCCGATCGGCGCCGCCATGTTCGGCGAGGTAGCTGCCGCGATCGACCACCCCCGCATTCCCGAGATCTACGACGTGCTGGCCCCCAACGCAGGGCAGTGCCCGATTCCCGCCGCCGCCGCCGTGCCGTGGATCGGCACCTTCGATCGCCCGCTCGGACTGTTGAGCCTGCGTATGGGTCGGACCGAACGGGCGATCGAGCACCTCGAAGCCGGGCTCAGCATCGAGCGCCGGATGAAGGCCCGACCGTGGATCGCCCGCAGCGCGGCCGCCCTCGCCGTCGCCTACGAGGCAGCCGGCGACTCCATTCGGGCCCAAACCTACGCGGCTGAGGCCGCCGCACTCCAGGCCGAACTCGGCATGGGTGATGTCTTGGTCGTCGGTCGGTTCGACGGCGAGGCGTCGGCGGCCAGACCACCGATCGGAGCCCCGCAGCAACGGGCCGGCGAGCTTCGCCGCGACGGCAGCCTGTGGCACCTGTGTCTCGACGGCGAATCGAGTGTGGTGAAGCACAGCACCGGCATGGTCTACCTCGCCCGCCTTGTCGAGCAGCCCGACACCGATTGGCACGTACTCGATCTCTACGCCTCGTCGAGCGGCGCACCGGCCGTCGTCGAAGGAACGGGCGGCGAAATGCTCGACGAACAGGCCCGTCAGGCGTATCAGGAGCGCTACCGGCAACTGGCCGAACAGTTGGACGAAGCCGAACGGTTCGACGACGCCGGCCGCGCCGAAACGTTGCGGATCGAAATCGATGCCTTGGAATCCGAGCTGCTGTCAGCCTTTGGTCTCGGTGGCCGAGCCCGGCGCATGGACGACCCGACCGAACGGGCCCGCGTCAACGTTCGCCGGTCGATCACCCGGGCCTTCGACCGCATCGCCGAACAGGCGCCGACCGTCGCCGATCACCTGAAGCACAGGGTCGAGACCGGCCGGTTCTGCCGTTACTCCAGCGACCGAGCCAACCCGGTTACGTGGCGGGTCTGACAACGCTGCCGAGAAGTACCGCTACCGGCCCCAGCGCAGGCCGGCGCCTTTCCAGATCAACGCGACGAACACGGCCTGAAACGGCAACCGGATCCAGTTGCGGGCATCGGGGACTTCGCCCACGTAACGCTGATACGTGCCGTCCTCGTCGGGGCGCACATCGACCTTGTTGATCGCCATGTCGATGTTGGCCGGGAACACCGCGGCGGTCAGGCCCAAGAGCCCCCACCCGGCCGCCTTCCGGGTCTGGGGCAACAGCATGCCGGCGCCCAACACGATTTCAGCCGCGCCCGAGGCCTGATTGGCCAGCTTCTTGTCGGGAAACCACTCGGGCACGATGGCCTCGAAGAAGTCCGGCCGCGCGAAGTGGGCCGCGCCGGCACCCATGTACATCGCGGCCGTCGCCAGCGTCGTCGGCTTCATGCCGCTCCGTTGGCGCGGGCCTTCAACAAGGCCCGGGTGCGTTGATTGTCCTCCGGAGTGATGCCGAGCTCGACCGCGCTGAAGTCGGTGGTGCCCGCCGCTGCCAGTTCGTCGAGGCACTCGTTGACGACCGCCTCATTGCCGACGATGCACACGTCGCCGGGGCCTTCGGCTCCTTCCCGATCGAGCATCGCCCGGTAGGACGGCAGGTCGCCGTAGCCGGCAAAGGCCATGGCGTGGAAGTCACGGGTGGCGCTCTCGTCGTCGGTGACGGCGATCGGCAGGCTGCACACCACCCGGGGCGCCGGCCGACCGGCGTCGTCGGCCGCGGCCGACAGACTCGGTGCGATGTGCTCGGCGATGGTGCGCGGCCCCACCATCCACAAGATGGTGCCGTCGGCGTGGGTTCCGGCCATCTTCAGCATCTGCGGGCCGAGGGCGGCGAGCATGACCGACGGCGCCGCTTCACTCGGCCGCGCTGAATCGAGGTGCATCGAGAAGAACCCGCCGTCGTGGGCCGAGCGACCGGCGGTGACCAGTTCGTTGACGATGGTGAGGTAGTCGCGCATGTGGCCGATCGGCTTCTGCCAGTGCATCTTCAGCCGGTCTTCGACCACCGGCTGATGCGACAGGCCGATGCCCAACACGAGCCGCGCCGGCTTGCCGCCTGCGGTCAACGCGGCCTGCGCGGTCAGCGCCTGGCCGGCGACGGTCGAGGGGTGCCGCATGTACGTGGGCACGACGGCGGTTCCCATCTCGATCGTGTCGGTGGCCGCGCCGGCCGCAGTGAAGACCGCCAGCGCATCGACCAGCCCGGTCTGGGCCAACCACCATGACGAGAACCCGTCGGCCTCGGCCTGCTGAGCATGCTCGAGCATGGCTCCCAGATCGGGGGTGAGCAGAAGGCCTGAGGCGTTGATTCCGATGCGCATGGCCGCGAACCTAGCGGGCCGGGCCGCTACCAGTCGACGAGATCGGCGTGGATGCCCGCGGCTCGGAGGTCGGCCAGCACCGACTGGGCGTGGGCGCTGTCGAGGGTGTCGATCCGCAGTTCGAGGATCGTGCTGCGGGCGCCGGAGGATCCCAGGCCATCGTGGTCGACCTGCACCACGTTGGCCTTGGCGTCGGCGATGATCCGCGACACCAGGGCCAACCGGCCGGGCGTGTCATCGAGCTCGACCCGAACCCGATTGAGACGACCCTGCACCGCCAGGCCCCGCAGGGTGACCACCGAGAGGGTTCGCGGGTCGATGTTGCCCCCGCACAAGACCAGGCCGACGTTGTGGTCGGCGAACACATCGGGGTATTCCATCGCGGCGGCCAGCGCGACGGCACCGGCGCCCTCGACGACCGTCTTCTCGATCTCGAGCAACATCGCGATCGCTTGCTCGATCGCCGCTTCCGACACCACCAACACCTCGACATCGTGGGCGTACAAGATGCCGGTGGTGAGCTCACCCGGCTCGGTGACGGCAATGCCGTCGGCGACCGTCGAGCCCGAGATGGCGGTGGAGGGACGCCTCTCGAGCCGATCGGCCATGTGGGGGTATCGCTCGGTCTGGGCGCCGATGACCTTCACCGGGCGATCGTGGGCCGAGGCCGCTACCGCGATGCCCGAGGCCAGGCCCCCGCCACCGACGGCGGTCACGATGATGTCGAGCTCCGGGTTCTGCTCGAGCATCTCGAGCCCCACCGTGCCCTGGCCGGCGATGACCACTGGATCGTCGAACGGGTGGATGAACTCGAGGTCGCGTTCGGCGGCGAGTTGGAGCGCCCGCTCGGCCGACTCCATCACGTCGGCGCCGACCAGCTCGACGGTGGCGCCGAGATCGCGGGTGCGGGCCACCTTCACGAAGGGCGTGTTGGCCGGCATGACGATGGTGGTCTCGATACCCAGCTGCGCGCCGTGGTACGCCACGCCCTGGGCGTGGTTGCCGGCCGACATGGCGATGACCCCCCGGCCGGGCGCAACATCGAGCAAACGGTTGCGGGCACCCCGCCCCTTGAACGAACCGGTGTACTGGAGGTTCTCGAACTTCAGGTAGATGTTCGTGCCGCAGATCCCCGACAGCGTGCGGGAGTGGTTCAACGGCGTGCGTTCGATGGCATCGCCGATTCGGTCGCGCGCCAGAATGATGTCGGCGATCGTTACGGCCTCTCCCATGCGACGAGGGTACTGGCCCATGGAATTCTGCGAGCCCTGAGGTCGCCGAGCGCACATTTCCCTCACCAGAAATGGCGGTGTGGCGCTATGGTTGTCGACCTGGAGAGGTCGCATAGTCTGGCTTAGTGCGCCATCTTGGAAAGGTGGTGAGGGGCAACCCTCCGGGGGTTCGAATCCCCCCCTCTCCGCCACGTCCCTTCCGGCCACCCGTCCGTCCTTCAGGGCATTTCATGAGATCTGGCGTGGCAACATGGGCGCTATGCCAGGCTTCATGGATGACAACGCGGTGATCGAGCGAGTCCTCGCCCACGTGCGCGACGGTAGGACCGACGAGGGAGACGAGGTCTGGCACGAACCGGTGGAGAACTACCGGAGCGAGGAGCGATTTCGCCGTGAGCTTGCCCTTCTTCGACGGGTGCCCGTGCCGTTCTGCCCCTCAGCGGCGCTCGGCGAATCCGGCGACTATGTGGCCCGTCACGCGGCTGGAGTGTCCATCCTCGCGGTCCGCGGGAAGGACGGAGCGGTCCGAGCCTTCCGCAATGCTTGTCGCCACCGAGGCGCCGAGGTCGCGAACGGAGTGGGCTGCGCGAACGCGTTCGTCTGTCCGTTCCACGGCTGGACCTACGGGCTCGACGGCAGTCTGCGCCGCGTGCAGCACGAACGCGGCTTCCCGGACCTCGACAAGACCACGCACGGTCTCGTCCCGGTGCGGGTGCAGGAACGGGCCGGGATCGTCTTCGTCACCCAGGACGAGCCGTTGACCGACCACGATCTCGGCGATGGGTTGCCCGACTTGAGCCCATCAGGCCTCGAGCTGATCAAGACGAGCGACACCGAAGTCGACGTGAACTGGAAGGTGTCGATCGAGGGAGCCATTGAGGGCTACCACATTCGATTCGGCCATCCGGACACCTTCTACCCCTACGGATACGACAACCTGAACGTGGTCGAGCACTGCGGACGCAACAGTCGAGTGACGTTCCCGTTTCGACGTATCGAGAAGTTGGCCGGCGTTCCCGAGGCCGAACGCAGCATCGAGGGCCGGGTCACCTTCGTGTACCACCTCTTCCCGAACGCGCTGGTCACCGTTCTCTCCCGTCACACGATCCTGGTCATCTTCGAACCGATCGCCCCTGGTCGAACCCGAAACGTCTCGTACTCGCTCGCGCACGCCGGAAGCGGCCCCGACGCGACGAAGACCGCGAAGCGAGATTCGAGCTTCGTGAGCAAGACGGGAGCCCCCGAAGACCGTGCCCTGGCGGAGAGCGTGACTCGGACGATGGCGAGCGGAGCGAACGAGCATTTCACCTTCGGACACTTCGAGAGCGCGATCATCCACTTCCATCGCAATCTTCGCGCCGCGCTGGACGAGCCGGATCTCGAGCTCAGGGCGGTCGACGGCTGAGATGCCCCCGCAGGCAGATCAGTCGGCGGCGGTGCCGAAGTCGATGTCGACCATCAACTCGTTGGCCAGATCCTCGATCGCCGCCTTCAGATCGCGCGAGTCGGCGTCGGCCGGCGCCACCAGCGTCGCTGCGGCCTCGAAGAGCTGCCCGCCGGCCATGGGGGCATCGCGGGTCTCGGTCCGGAGGTCTTCGATGCTCACGTTGCGGGCGGCCAGCGCGGCCGAGATCTCCTGGATGATGCCCGGCCGATCGGTGCCGACCAAGTCGAGCCGGTAGCGGACGACCCCCTCCGGTGACGCATCCGAACCGGCCCGTACCGCGGTGATGTCGAGTAACCCTTCGGCTTCGAGCGGTTCGAGATCGGCCAGGAACCCGTCGACCCCGGCGTCGGCCACGGTGACCAGCACGATGCCGGCGAACTTGCCGGCCAGCTGGCTCATCTGGCTCTCCTCCCAGTTGCCGCCATGATCGGCCACCACCGACGCCAGTGCGCTGACCAACCCCGATTGATCGTCGCCGATGACCGTCAGAACGAGCTTTGCCATGGCCGCAGTCTCGCGCGTCCAGTCGAAGGGCGCGCATGTCCACCGACCTGGCAGACTCAGCCCATGAGCCCCAAGAGCTTCTTTCTCAGCCAAGAACTGCACGACTACGTGATCGCCCACAGCACGCCGGCCGATCCGGTGATCGAGGCGTTGATCGAACGCACCGCCGGCCTGGGCGACATCAGCATGATGCAGGTGGCGCCGCAGCAGGCAACGCTGATGCAGATGCTGGTGCAGCTGACCGGCACTGACTTCGCGGTCGAGGTCGGCACGTTCACCGGCCTGTCGGCGATCTCGATCGCGCGGGGCCTGAACGACGGCGGCCGGTTGCTGTGCTGCGACGTCAGCGAAGAATGGACGGCGATCGCCCGCGACGCATGGGCCGAAGCCGGGGTGGCCGACCGGATCGAGCTGAAGATCGCGCCGGCCATCGAGACCCTTCGGGCCCTGCCCGACGAGCCGGGCGTCGATTTCGCCTTCATCGACGCCGACAAGGCCAGCTACATCGACTACTGGAACGAGCTCGTGCCGCGGCTGCGGCCCGGCGGTCTCCTCGCGGTCGACAACGTGCTCTGGAGCGGCACCGTGCTCGACACCGACGCCGGGGGCGACACCGCGGCGATCCAGGCGTTCAACGACCACGCGGTGAACGACGCCCGCGTCGATGTCACCTTGCTCACCGTCAGCGACGGCATCACCCTGGCCCGGAAGAAGTAGCGACCACCCACCGAAATCCTTGCCGAAAACCACCTCGACGGTGGTTCTCGGCAAGAAAAACGGGAAGGGTCAGGAGCGGGCCACCTCACGGCCGGCTGGTACGACCACCACGTTCGAGTTGTGGAGATCGGCGATCGAGGTCGCCTCGATCGGCACCATCTCGCCCGAGCGCTCGTCGATCTCGAACACCTCGCCGTACGCGCGCAGCATCGAGGCGAACTGATCGGGGTTGCCGCCGGTGGCGCGAATCATCTCGGCATCGAATTCGCAGAGCAACATCGGCGTGAACCGGCGCAGGGAACGATCGGCTCCGGCCAGCACGCCGGGCTCGTAGCCCTCGACGTCAACCTTCACCAGATCGATCCGGTCGAGATCCAGCTCATCGACCACCGTGTCGATGGTGGTCTGGCGAACGTCGACGTACTCCTCGCCGGTGCCACCGATGGAATGGGTGCCGCTGTTGTCGGCGTCGAGGAAGATCCGCACGGTCGACTCATCGGGCCCGGCCGCGGCTTCGACCACGTCGACCACTTCGGTCGCCGGCTGGTTCAGCTCGACCGATTCCCGCAGCAAATCCAGGTTGTCGCGCACCGGCTCGAACGACACCACCCGGCCGGTCCGGCCCACCGATTGGGCCGCGAGACAGGTGTAGAC
>JABDJW010000090.1 GCA_013002375.1 Acidimicrobiales bacterium
GGTCAGCGCTGACCCGCCTGGCGGCTCGTGGAAACGGTGCGGTCAGCCAGGACCTCGCCCGGGTGAACCGACGGATTCGCCAGGGTCTGTCCGAGGCGGAGGCGCTCAAAGAGTGGGCCGCCACATCGGGCCTGCAACCGGTTCGCCGCCTCGTCGGCGTGTTGTCACTCAATCGCGAAGCGGCCGACCTCGGCCGGCTGATCGGCGACGAGGCCAAGACGATCCGTCGTGAGGCCCACCAGCGGCAGATCGAGCGGATCGAACGCCGCAACCAGCAGGTCTGGATTCCCGTCACGGTGGCCGCCCTTGTCCCGGGCGTCGTCTTGCTCGCCGTTCCTTTCCTCGATGCCCTTTCCGGCTTCAGCGGAAGCTGAACGCTCACCGAACTCCCCTTCCCCACCATCAGCCAGAACCAAACCAACAAGCGAAGAGCCAAGCACCCAACAGTAAGGAACCAGCGCATGCGTCCTGCAACAACCACACCCGCTTCCCGGTCCGGCGACCGCGGCGAAGGCGTCATCTCCATGGCGATCGCTGTCCTGATCGTCGCCTTCCTCGGCGTCTTGATGTGGTTCGCCTTTCAGAACCTCTGGACCCAAGCCGAAGCCGACATCAGCGGAAACGTGAACCAGATCGGCGCCGCCGGCTAGTGCCTGCTCGGCCCTCGGACCAATGCGCCGACGCCCGATTCGGCGCGGCCGGCCGCGAGCGAGCGGCCGGCTTGTTCGCGTTGAGTTTCGGCTTCGTCGTGTTTCTCTCGTTGCTGTTGTTCAGCGTGCAGGTGATCTACCACCTCCACGCCACCAGTCTGGTCAGCGGCGCTTCGATCGACGCAGTCCGATCGGTGGCCGGGTACGACGAGGTCGACGATCGCTCCGCCGCCCAGTTTCGGGCCGAAGCCACGCTGCGGGATCGGCTTGGGGCCTACGGTCGCGAACGGGTTTCGATCAGCTGGTCGGAAGACATCGATTCGGTGGCCGTTCGGGTTCAAGCGACGCACCCCTCGGTCTTCCCGGCCTGGTTCAGCGAGCGCCTGCCCTTCACCACGATCGATCGCACCTTCGAGGTCCGGGTCGAGGCGGTCCAGTGAGGCCCAAGCTGCGATCTTCACCGCAACGAACCGACTCCGACCGCGCCCAGATCGCCGGGATCGAGGTTCTTCCCTTCGGGTTCTTCATCCTGGTCGTGCTCACGTTGTTCATCACGAGCATGTGGACCATCGTCGATTCGAAGCTGGCCGTTGCATCGGCGGCGCGAGAGGGGGCCCGGACCTACGTCGAGGCGTCGGCCACGCAGGATGCGCCCGGCCGCGCCCGCGCCCAGGTCCAAGCCACCCTCCTCGCCTACGGCCGCGGCGCCACCCACGAAGTCGAGATCACCAGTGGCCCGGACGCACTGGGCTCACCGTGCGGCCAGGTCACCCTGACGGTGTCGACCGATGTGGCCATGCTGAGCCTGCCCTGGATCGGCCGGGTGGCCGGGTCGGTGCGGGCCACCGCCAGCCACTCTGAACTGCTCGACAGCTACCGATCCCAGGCGGTGTGCGCATGAGGCCGACCAATGCCGCCTCCATACGAAGCGAACGGGCGTCGATCGTTCTGCTGTTCCCTGCCGCATTCCTCATCGTGCTGCTCTTGGCGTCGATTGCTCTTGACTTCGGTGCCGTCGAGTTACGCCAGCGCGAACTCAACAACGCGGCAGCCGCTGCCGCCAACGATGCCGTGACCTACGGTGTGGCGATCGAGTCGCTTCGCGCCGGTCGCGACGAAATTGTGCTCGATCCGATGTTGGTCGAGCGGGCCATCGCCGATTCCCTGGCTCGGCGTGGCGCGACCGACGTAGAGATCCTCGGCTTCTGCCTCGACTCCTCGGATCAGCGCGGCGTGAAGGTCGCCCTGGCCCGCCGGACGAACTATGTGCTGGCCCGCGTCGTCCCCGGCGCCGGCAGCGGTCGCGACTTGGTGGCCGTCGAGCGAGCATCGCTGGAATCCGATCGGTTCCCCAGCAGCCTCGCCCAATGTGACATTCCGGGACTCGCACTCCACTCTGAGGCCCGATGACCGACGAAACCACTCTGCCGCCGGCCGACACGACGCTGCTGCACCACCGGGTCGCGCACCGACCCGACGATCGCGAGCTCCTGCGCCGCGAGGCGCGCCTGCTGCAACGGGCTGCCGGCCCCGGGGTGCTCGAACTCGTCGAATTCGCCGACGACGCGATCCAGACCGAGCTGAGCGTGGCGTGGTCCGGGGATCGCACCTGGGCCACCGAACCACCGGGCACCTTCGACGAGGCCATTCGCTCGCTGATCGCGGTCGCCGCCACCCTCGAGCGAATGCACGCGGCCGGCGTCGTGCACGGCGCGCTCAGCCCGGCCGCGCTGCACATCGACAAAGCGGGCCGCTCCACCATTGCCCAGTTCGACGAAGCGGCCGCCGTCGACGACCCGGAACCCGCGACCGACGTCAAAGCCCTGGCCCAGATCGGCGCCGATCGCGCCGAGCGGGCGATGCAGCTCGATCCCCGCCTCAGAGCCCACGAACGCCGCCGGCGCGACACCGCAGTCTGGATCCTGGGCAACCCACCGGCCGAGCCCGGCCAGCTGGCCACCGCGCTACAGGGCGTCGCCGAACCCGGCCGGCCCTGGTTCCAGGCCAACCACATCGGCATAGCCGCCGCGGCCCTCATCGTGGCCTCGAGCGCCGCGGTGCTCGTGCCCTGGATCGCCGACCGCTACGGCGACTCCGACCCCACCACTCGGGCCCCGGTGCTCGAAGTCAACGGCCAGCGCTACCAGGTGGGCGAACCGGGCGACGTCGCGTCGATCGCGGACTGGAACTGCGACGGTGCCGAGACCGCGGTACTGCTGCGGCCGAGCACCGGCACCGTGTTCGTCAGCCGGAGTTGGCGGAACCCTTCGCTGACTGTGGCTGGAGGGCTGCCGGGCGCTACCGGCTTCGCCGATCCGCCCGCACCGGCCTGCGGGGTCCTGGGCCTCATCGGCCCGAAGGGCCCCGCCGAATTGCCGCTGCCGGCCGAACTTCTCCCCGAAAGCGACGACGACTAGCGCCGATCCAGGGGACTCCGTGACCCATACCCCACCATCGACAGCACCCCGACCGATCGGCTCCCGGGCCGGGTTGGTCGGGGCCTCGTTCGCCGCCGCCGGAGCATCGATCTGGCTGACCGTTGCGGCTCCGGCCACTCTTGCGCTCCCGGGTGATGAGGGGGTGGCCGAGTGGTTTGCCGAGGTCGGCCCGCTCGGTGCGGCGATGACCGGCGCGCGGGTGGCTGCCATCGGTCTGGCCGGGTGGGTCGCGTTGTTGGCCGCCGCCCATGTCCTGCCGGCAACCGGGGGCCTCGCCCGTCGGTGCACGCCACCCGCCCTGTTGCCGTTGTTCCTGGCCCTCGGCTCGGCCTGCACAGCAAGCAGCCCCGTCGCGCGAGGAGACGAGACCGCGTACCTGATACCGCTCGAGACCGCTGCGAACCCGCCGCCGCCATCTCTCGGCTCAGCGCCGGGCCCATCTCCGGCTGCCCCTGCGCCCGTCAAGGCGACGCCATCGCTCGCGGCCCGAGATCCGGGCCGCCAGCAGAGCGAGGCACCCGCCGACGCAGCTCCGGCCCGGGCCGCCACCTGGACCGTGGCCCCCGGTGATCACCTCTGGTCGATCGCGGTCCGGACGCTGGAGGATGCCTGGCATCGAGCCCCGACCGACGCCGAAACGGTGCCGTACTGGCGGGCGCTCATCGCCGCGAATCAATCGGTGCTGCTCGATCCGACCAACGCCGACCTGATCGTGCCCGGCCAGCGCCTGATCGTTCCGCCGGTACCGCTGCGACCGATCTGACGATTCCGCGCCCTCCGTCAGCGATCTGACAGATCGCTCCGCGATGGCGACGTAGTGTCGGGTTGACTCCGGGAAAGGACGGGAATCTCATGGCGACACCACGGGATCATGATGCAGTCCACAGCGGTCATTCGAGCATGCCCCGCGGCATCGTCGTCACGGGGGCCACCGGGTTCGTGGGCGGCGAGCTGCTCAAGCGACTTCTGCGCCGCGACGACGGCCGCACCATCGTGTGTCCGGTCCGGGCCGAGTCCGACGATGCGGCCGAGGTCCGCGGCTCCACCACGCTGTCGAGGCTGCTCGGCCGTGACCCGCGCCCCTACGAAGCCGACCGTGTCGAGTGGATTCGAGGTGATCTCGAGGAAGTCCGCCTCGGCTGGAGCAACGACACCTGGATCCGAGTCGCTCGCCAGACCAACGAGGTCTTCCACTGCGCGGCGGTCTCGCTCGACGCACCGTTGGACGAAGCGCACCGCGTGAACGTCACGGGCACCGTGCATGGGCACCAACTCGCGCTGACCGCCCACAACCTGCACCGTCGGTTCCGGCGCTTCCACCACCTCAGCAGCGCCTACGTGGCCGGGCGCACGACGGCGCGGGTGCACGCCAGCTACCTCCCGAACGACCGAGCGCACCACTACCGAAACGCCCACGAGCGCACCAAGGCCCGAGCCGAACGCTACCTCCGGGCGTCGGCGGTCGCCTCCGAACGCAACCGGGTCCCGATCTCGATCTACCGGCCCTCGATCGTGGCCGGCGACACCCATGGTGGCCGCACCACCAGCTGGAATGCGCTCTACGAACCGATGAAGATGGCGGCCCTCGGTCGGCTCCCCCACTTCCCCCATGGGGGCCGGGCCCTGGTCGACGCTGTCGGGGTCGACGTGGTGGTCGACGCCATGCTGGCCCTCGGCGAAACCGCACACTGTGACCTGCACGCCTACCACCTCACCGCCGGACCCTCGGCCTTCACCATCCGCGAGCTGCTCGATCGGACCATTCGCCGAGCCCTGGAGTACGAGGACTTCGAGCCCTCACCGACCGTGCTGTTGAACATCGCGAAGTGGACGGCAATGGCGGCCGCCGCCAAGGTTTCGGCCCGAGCACCGAAGACCTTCGGCCGGGGCCGGACGCACGCGCCGGCGGGCGTCCAGCGGTTCGCCCGGTGGTCGTCTCACCTGCCGTACACGATGGTGAACACCATCTTCGACAACAGCCGGGAGCAGGCACTTCTGCGACGTTTCGGCATCCACCAACCCGACGGCAGCGACTATCTCGAATCGATCATCGGCTACGCCCTCGATACCCGGTTCGGAGCGATCGCGCCGCCGGTGATCGAACCGGTGGCCCGTCCGGCAATCGAGCCCAGCACCGGCTACGTCAGAAGAAATGCAGACAACCGCGCTTCCGTTCTGGAGCTTCTTGCCGATCCATAGGTCTATCGACCCAGATCGAAGGATCTTCCCGCATGCGCTTCAGCCGGCGACTCCCCGGCCGCAAGGCGCAGTGGATCACCGACATGGCCGCAAACCTGCAGAACGACTATCCCCAGGTCAAGGGGCTCATCTGGTTCCAGCACACCGTCGGCAGCGGCTTCTGCGACCGAGACTGGACCACGACCGACTCGTCGATCGCAGCGATCCAGGCGGTCGCCTGCGTCGGGGAGTGTTCCTGCTAGGCGACGCGGGTGACCGTGACCTTGGCCACCGGGTCCTCCCAGCCGACGAGCGCCGGGTCGAGGTCGCCGGAGCCGGTGATCCCGCCATGGCGCGTGATCACCCCGTGCTCGGCCAGGGCCGGGTCGCTGGTGCCGGTGCCGGCGCCGCCCGAATCCACACCGGTCAGCGGGCCGCAGGGTGGCACGAGGTCGTCGAAGTCCTCGGTGTTGCGC
>JABDJW010000105.1 GCA_013002375.1 Acidimicrobiales bacterium
AGCCAACAGACCTTGGTAGCCCCGTTTGTGGGCCACCTGCCGGGCACGCTGCACCAGCGCGTCCGCCCTCGAGAGGTCACTCGACGCGCCGCGTTCATGCAGCATCTCGGCGAATTCGAGCTGGGTCCGCGCCGTCCAATAGGGGGCTCGAATGTGCTCGTTGGTCTCGAGCGCGACCTCGAAGTGGGCCTCGGCGAGGTCGTACCGGCCCAACGCAGTGGCCAGGACCCCCAGTGACCGAGCCGGCGAACCGAGGATCCAGGCGTAGACGGCTGCCACTCCCCGCTCATACGGAAGCACCCGGTCGTACAACACCTGACAGGCCCGCTGGTCCCGCAGGGCCGCGGCCGGGGCGGCGCAAGCTCAGCATGACCGCCAACCAGCCCTCATCGAGCGGTATCTCGGCAAAGTCGGTGGCGAAATCGGGTGCCAACAGCCGGTAGGCGTCATCGAGACGGCCGAGTTCGGCGCGGGGGCTGGCCGGGCCAGGGTGGCGGGTTCCCCGCCCGGCCAGCGATCTGTCGCCTACGCCGGCAGCAGTCTTGTGCCTAAGCCGGCAGCAGTTCCGACCAGGCGCTGTAGCCACCGATGATGTCGGAGACATCGACGAAACCGGCCTCCCGGAGCACGCTCGCCCCGACCGACGACCGGTAGCCGCCGGCACAGAACACGACGGTCGGAGCGGCCGGATCGAGTTCCTCCAGGCGCTTGGGCAACTGGCCCACCGGGATCGCCTGGGCATCTTCGATCGTGCCGAGCGCGATCTCGCCGGGGTTGCGGATATCGACCAGTTGCAGCCCGGCGATGTCGGAGCGTCGATCCATGAACTCGGTCGCGGTCATGCGCGACGCGCGCTGGACCTTCTCCGGGTTGGCGACCATCACGCCGAGCGGATTCTCCAGGTAGCCCACGACCCGGTCGAAGCCGATACGGGCCAGGCGGTTCTTGCCCTCGAGTTCGAAACCCTCGTGGACGACCAGCACGATGTCCACATCGCTGGGAATCACCGATCCGGCGAACTCGGCGTAGCGGCCCTCGAGCCCGACGTTGATCGAACCCTGGAGGTGCCCGGCGGCAAAATCCTCGGGCGTCCGACCGTCAATGATCATCGCCCCTTCGGCGACTAGCCGCTCGAAGGTGGCCAGATCGAGGGCGGTCGGCATGCTGGTCTCGTCGAGCAGCTCGCGGTTCTTGCGGTTCAAGATGGCGTCGTAGACGAAGTAGTCCGGTGCGGGCGGCTGGCCCTCGGTGTCCAGGTCGATGAAGGTCGCCTTGTTCGGGGCCAACAGGGCGTAGTTGCTCATGCGCTGCTCCCCCATCGTCGACCAGGTATCGGTCGACAGGTTCTTGCCACAGGCCGAGCCGGCACCGTGCGCGGGGTAGACCCGGGTGGCATCGGGCAAGGGCAGCAGTTTGTTGTGCAGGCTTTCGTACAGCTGATCGGCCAGTTCGTCTCGTGTGAAGCCGATGCTGGCCAGCAGGTCGGGCCGGCCGACATCGCCGATGAACAGCGTGTCGCCGGTCAGTACGCCATACGGCACGTCATCGCCGGCGTGCTCGTAGACCACGATGCTGAGCGACTCGGGGGTGTGGCCCGGCGTGTGCAGGAACTCGAGTTCGACCTCTCCCAGCGACAGGCGCTCACCGTCGGCCATTCCCCGCGAGGGGAACTCGGTCTCGGCAACCGAGGAGTAGGCGATCTCCGCACCGGTGGCGGCGGCCAACTCGAGGTGGCCGGACAGGAAGTCGGCATGAAAATGGGTCTCGATCGCGAGCTCGATCGTGAGGCCGGCGGCCTTCGCATCGCGCACGTATTCGTCGATGTCGCGGCGTGGATCGACCACCACGGCGCGGCCCGTCGTCTCGTCCCCGATCAGATACGAGGCGTGCGACAGACAATCGAGGTAGTACTGGGTGAAAATCATGGTGGTGTGCCCCTTCAATTCTTTGTGGTCAATTCGTTTTTCTGTTTGATCTTGGATCGGTCAGCTCTTGGTTTCGGTCATGTCGTTCGGTTGACGGCGAGCATCCCGCCGGTCAGGTTCACCACGTCGGTGAAGCCCGATGCGGTCAACAACTCGGCTGCGATCCCGCTGCGTCCGCCACTGCGGCACAGCAAGACGACCCGACGGTTCTTGTCGAGCTCACCGAGCCGGCCGGCGAGGGAGTCGAGGGGGATGTTGATCGCACCGGGGAGCGTGCCGCGAGCGAGCTCATGGGGCTCGCGGACGTCGATGAGCTGTGCGTCGGCCGCCAGAACCGCCTCGTAGTCGGCAACGGGATGTTCCCGATGGGTCACGTCACGATGCCTTTCGATTGAGTTCGGCCACGACACCGGCGATGTCGCAGTTGTCGGCCTGGTTGTACGGGAGCTTCGCCAGCACCGCCGCCATCGCACAGGTGTTGGTGACTGCCGAGAAGGTCAGGCCGGCGGCGACGCCCCCGGCGATCCACTTGGCCCCGGGGATGACCGTGCTGGCCGCGATACCGGCCAGGGCCATCGATCCGGCCGCGAGCCGAACCTGACGATCCATGGCCCAACGATCGGTGTTGCCTCGGATGACGTCGCCGCCCTGCTGTTCCCAGGCCGCGATACCGCCCTCGAGAATGTGCAACGTGTCCTTGCCGGCCGCCGACAGCTCACCATGGGCCTTCGTCGCCCGCCCACCGGATTGGCAGACCAGCACCACCGGATGCTCGACCGATGCGAGGTCGCGAGCATGCTCGGCGAGGGTGTCGAGCGGAACGTTGTAGGAGCCGGGGATGTGGACCCCTTCGAACTCACCGCCGGATCGAACGTCGAGGATGCGAAGGTCGGGATCCTCGTGCCGAAGTTGACGAAGATCGTTCACATCGATCGTGTCGGTCGACGGGATGGTTGTCGTGGTCATGCTGCCTCCAGGGGTGCAAGTCGTATGGGGGAATGGGTGAGTTGGTCAGGCATGCTGATCCATCGCCTCGGAAGCGGTGGCGGCCCGTTCGTCGATGCCATACCGACGCCGGTCGCTCGGCGCCGGGCGGTCGGCCGCGATGGCCTCGAGCGCATCGTTGGTCGAGGTGTGTATGCGGTCGCCGAGGCGATCCCAGATGCCGGCATCGTGCAGGACGTCGCGCACCGGACCCTTGACATCGGCCAGGTGCAGACGGACGTCGCACTCGTCGATCTCGGTCAGGACTTCCTCGAGCATCTCGGCCCCGGTCGCATCGAGGTCGTTGATCCCCGACGCGTCGACCACGAGGGCCCGAGGCTCCTCGGAGATCTGGTGGAGGTGACCGAGGATCAGCTTCTTGACGTTGACCGCGTTCACGAAGGACAGGGCTGCATCGATGCGGATGATGCGGACCCCGTCGATGGTCTCCGCTTCGGGGAAGCGATCGATGTTGCGGTAGCTCGTCGTTCCCTCCACGTGGCCGAGCACCGCGGTGTGCGGCACCGACATCCGAGCGAACACGACCAACATCGAGGCGACGACCGCCACCAGAATGCCGAGCTCGATGCCCAGGATCAGGGTGGCGAAGAAGGCCACGCCGAGACCGATGAGATCACTGCGCTTGACCTTGGCGATGTGTCGCATCTCGGCGACGTCGACCAGACCCACCACCGCCATGATGATGATGGCGCCGAGGGCCGCGGTGGGCAGCGAGGCGAACAACGAGGTCAGGAAGGCAATCGTGGCCAGCACGATTGCGGCGGTGATCAACGAGGCAAGCGGCGTGCGGGCTCCGGCGGTGTCATTGACCGCAGTCCGGGAGAACCCGCCGGTGACCGGGTAGCCGCCGAACAACCCGCTCGCCACGTTGGCCAGGCCGAGACCGACGAGTTCGTTGTTCGGTTCGACCTCGTAGCGGTGACGCCGGGCGTACACCTTGGCGACCGCGATCGACTCCATGAAGCCGACGATGGTGATGACGAAGGCGGTGGCGGCCAGGTTGCCGATCAGCGAGCCATCGAAGCTGGGAAGACCCAGGCTGGGGAGGGTGTCGGGGATGTCGCCGACCACTTTCACCCCTCGGTCTTCGAGGTTGAGGAGTTCGACGGCGAGAATCGACCCGATCACCACCACGAGCGCGCCGGGCACCCGGGGGGCGAGTCGCTTGAGGAGGAAGAGTGTCGCCAGCGCAACGACCCCGAGCACCAGCGTGGCCGAGTTCGTATCCGAGAGGTTGCGCAGCACCTCGGCGACCGTCTCGTAGAAGTGGTCCTTCCGCTCGATCGAGATGCCGAAGAGGTGTTTGGCCTGCGAGAACCCGATGATGATCGCGGCCGCGGCGGTGAAGCCGACGAGCACCGAATGGGAGAGAAAGTTCACCAAGAAGCCGAGCCGTCCGGCGCCGAGCACGACGTGCACCACGCCGACCATCAGCGCGAGAAGCGCAGCCGCACTCAGGTAGTCGGCGCTGCCTTCCTCGACCAACGGGGCCAGCGCCGACGCCGTCAGCAGGGACACGATCGCCACCGGGCCGACCGCGAGCTGCCGCGACGTTCCGAACAGGGCGTAGATCACCACCGGGATCGTGGCTGCGTACAGGCCGACCTCGGGCGGCAGCCCGGCCAGCAGGGCATAGGCCATCGCCTGCGGTACCAGCATCGCCCCGACGGTGAGTCCGGCGGCCAGGTCGCTGCGCAGGTTCTTCCGCTCGTAGCGAGGCGCCCACTCGAGAATGGGAAGCCAACCGATCAAGCGGTTTCGGAGCGCCTCGGACTGCATACTCCGAATGTACGTACATTTAGAAGGTTTGTCAACCCCCGTGTCGAATTCACCCCTGGAACGGGCCTAGGCGCGGCCCTTCAGCATGAGATTCCAGTAGAGGAACGGCAGGCCGTACTTCTTCAGGTACCACATGTCTCGGCGCGGCTTGGTCGTGTCGATCAGGGGGATCGACGGTGCCGGTTCCATCGTGTAGTCGAATTCGGCCAGCAGCATGGTCTTGCTCGATGTGGTGATCGGACACGAGGCGTAACCATCGTACTTCTCGGTCGGGTCGCTCCCCTCGAGCTGCGCCAGGACGTTGGCCGCGACCACCGGGGCCTGCTTGCGTATCGCCGCGCCGGTCTTGGAGTTGGGCGTCGACCCTGCGTCACCCAACGAGAACACGTTGGCGTAGCGGACGTGTTGGTGGGTGTACTTGTCGACGTCGACGTAGCCGGTCGGCGCGTCGGTGGCGAGCGGGCTCTGCTTCACCCAATCGGGCGCCGATTGGTGCGGGACCACGTGCATCACGTCGTAGGACAGCGTGAAGTTCTCCCCGCCGTCGGTGACCGGCGCAAACGACGCGACCTTCGAATCGGCATCGACCGACTCGAGCTCGGACTCGAAATGCACGTTGATGCCATAGTCGGCGACGACCTTGTCGAGCTCCTTGGCGAAGACCGGTAGGCCGAACATCCCCGGCGTCGGAAGCACGAGATGGACCTCGATGTCGGCCAGCACGCCCTCCTTGCGCCAGTGGTCGGCGGCGAGATAGGCGATCTTCTGGGGCGCGCCGGCGCATTTGATCGGCCCGGACGGCATGGTGAAGACCGCCGACCCGGACCGGGTGTTGCGAATGAAGTCCCATGTCTTGGGGGCGAGTTCGAAGGTGTAGTTGGACGAGACGCCGCCGCGGCCGAGCGTGTCGGTGACGCCGGGGATCTTGTCCCAGTCGAGCTGGATGCCCGGGCACACGACGAGCACGTCATACGAGATCGTCTTGCCACCGGTCGTCGAGACCGTGTTGTTGTCGGGATCGAACCCGGCGGCCGCGTCCTTGATCCACGTGACCCCGGAGGGCATGACCGAGGCTTCGGTGCGCTCGCTCGTCTTCGCCTTCGCACACCCGCCGCCGACCAGGGTCCAGAGCGGCTGGTAATAGTGCTTCTCGGACGGGTCGATGATCGCGACGTCATCCACCTTCTTCTTGAGGCGGGCGGCGACGGAGATACCCGCCGTTCCGCCACCCACGATCACCACTCGATGGTGCGCCGTCGTTGCCATCCACAAACCCTTCGTCAAACGATCGGGACTAATGTACGGACTTTCGGAGTGTCGGTCAAATAGGCTCGTGCGCGGACGGTCGCAGCTCACTGCGGCTACCCGCCGACCAGTCGGTGACGAACCGGTACCGATCGCCCCGGATGATGGTGGTCCGCCATTCGATCGGCACCTGGTCGCGGCAACCCAACCGCTCGAGAAAGAACGCGGCATCCCCCTTGCGAAGGCCGAGGCGCGACCGGTCGCTCGGCGCGGGCACGATCGGCGTGAGGCGCTCCCAGCCTTGATTCGGGACCGGCGCGTCGGCGTTGGCCAACTCGGCATACAGCGCGGTGTGGGTCCAGTCGACGGTCAGGAGCGGCGCGGCGATGGCGTGGGGAAGCCAGGCGCGGTCGACGGCCAGCGGCGCACCACCGGCCAGCCGAACCCGTTCGAGCAAGACCAACTTGGCATCGTCGTCGAGTTCCAGATGGCCGGCGGCAACCGAGTCGGTGACGACCTCGCACCGGAGCACCTCGCTGGTCTGTTCGACGCCGGCCGACTCGACCGACTGGAAAAGGCTGTAGAGGGTGCCCAGCGATTGTTCGAACTCGCTGCGGTTGACGACCGTGCCGCGACCTCGTTCCCGCTTGAGCACGCCGGTCTTGTTGAGATGCCGGACGGCCTCGCGGACCGTGTGCCGGCTGACCTCGTAGGTCTCGGTCAGTTCGAGGTCGGTCGGGAACGATTCGGCGAACTCACCGGCTTCGAGGCGGGCCCGAAGGTCCTGTTCGAGTTGCGCCCACAACGGCAACGGACTTCTCCGGTCCAGCGGTCGAATCGGCATCGACGTTCTCCTTGGCGAACCGCTCGGTCCACTCAGTCCGTACAACAAATCATATGAAGCCATTTGTATGGCCTCTGGATTCTCAACCTTAGCAACCTCCGAATGTACGGACAACTTGCTAGTGTGGGTCGCGACGCAAACCAAGGAGCCGCCCCATGGCCATCACCGCCCGCAAGATCCTCGCCTCGTTGCTGCTCGTACCCCTCCTGGCCGCCGGTTGCAGCAGCTCGGACTCCGACGCGCAGGCCGCGAACCCAGAAGTGAATCCGGGCACGAACGCCGCCGCGGCCCCGGCCGGAGTCCGCCAGGTCGCGGCCGCCGAGGGCGCAGCAATGCAAGCCGATCCCCCACCGGATCTGATCGTCCTCGACGTTCGTACGCCCGAGGAGTTCGCCGAGGGCCACCTCGAGGGCGCGATGATGATCGACTTCTACCGTGACGACTTCGCCGAACAGATCGCAGCCCTCGACCCCGAGGTGCCGTACCTGCTGTACTGCCGATCCGGCAACCGCAGCGGCCAGACCGCCGAGATCATGACCAGCCTCGGCTTCGCCGATGTGGCCGATGTGAACGGCGGCATCTTGGCCTGGGCCGAAGCCGGCCTTCCGATCGTCACCGGCTAGGGCGCCCGAGCTCGGCTGACGCGAGCCAGACGGCGGTGCGCCTCAGGCCGCAGCGGTGTCGATGGCGACGTGGACCGCGACGTTCTCGGCGTCGCGCAGGCCGAGTCGCTTGCGGAGCGCCACCAGTTCGTCGAGGTCGTCGCCAACGATGGCCAGGGTGCGGAGCACCTCGGCGGTCTGCTCGATAGTGATGTCGGTGACTTCGGCTTTGACCGAGCCGACCCGGTACCGCCGGCGTTCCTTGGTGACGAAGATCGCCTTGGGCGCTTCATCGTCGAGGCGATCGACTGCCTTCACCAGGTTGAAGGGCTTCCCGCGTGCGGGCCGGTCGAGCCGGAGCTCGTCGAACAGCTCGTCGAAGGGAGCAGGCGCGGTTTCGGCCTCGTGGTGCCAGTTGGACACCCAGCACTCGAAGCCCTTCCGTTCGGCCACCAACCGCTTGACCTTCAGGGCGTTGCCGCGGACCTTGGCGTTGACGCCCGGCTCGTCGATGAGGAAGTAGCAGTCGTCCACCCGCTCGACGATCTCGCGGCTCGCGATGGCCGAGAGCGTCTTGCGAGCGCCGCGATGCTTGCCCCACACCCGGTACTCGTACCGCGCGTCGAGAAGCTCGATTGCGTGCTCGTGTTCGATTTCCGTTGGTTCGGTTGGCTTGGCCATGTGACGCCCACCGTCGACCGGAAGCTCCGGGATCAGCAGGTGCGTGTCGAGAATACCCGAAATCCGACCACAATCGTACGGTTTCCTGAACCGGGCGAATCATGGGCGTCCCCGGTGCGAAGACGACCGCGCACGGTCAGGTCGTATCAGGCTTCGTCGCATCGACGCTGCTCACCCGGACCGAAACCTCCGGACTGGGCTTGAAGCCAACTCGATCGGCCCGGGCATGAATGGTGCGGTTCTCACCCACCGGGACCGGGATCGGGCCGGCGTAGATCCGCCAATGTGGATCCTGGTCGAGCCGGCACTCGATCGAGGCCCCCTGAACGCCTGAGTGCACCTGGACGAGGGCCGGACCCTCCAGCACCGCCTCAGTTTCGATCGGTTGCCGGCCCGGATCGGTCGGCGTGACCGCGATGAAGAGCGGCGGGCTCACCTCGGGCACCCCGTCGGGATACCAGCGGGCCACCATCTCGGACTCGTCGATTGCGCCGTAGTCGCCGACCTCGGCCATCCAGCGATCGCATTCGGTGCGGAGGCGTTCGAGCGTGTCGCGGTGCGCCGGATCGGCGGCCAGATTGTTGATCTCGTGGGGATCGGCGGCGCAATCATAGAGTTCTTCGACGGGCCGCTCGGAGGCGAGGAATTGGGAAGGGACGTCGCCGAGTTCGCCAACCGTGTGCAGCCGAAGCAGCTCCTGCATGATCGGATGGGCGTTGCGAAACGGCACCCAGCCGACGTACGGCTGCTGCGGGTAGTAGTTCCGCAGGTACTTGAACCGATGGTCGCGCACGGCCCGGACCCGGTCATACGCCGTGTCGTGACGGTCGCGCGACGCATAGACGTACTCGCGAGGTGGCGCCGCCGCATCGCCCAGAAAGGCCTGCCCCTGCATGTGCCGGGGCAGGTCGAGGCCACAGGCCGAGAGCGTGCTCGGCCCCAGATCGATCGTGCCGACCAGCCGGTCGCTCACCTCGCCGGCCGGCACCCGCCCGGGCCAGCGCACGATCATCGGAATGTGGATGCCCGAGTCGTACGGCCAGCGCTTCCCCCGGGGCAGCGGCCCGTGGTCGGACCAGTGCACGACCAGCGTGTTCTCGGCCCGGCCGTCCTCTTCCAGTTCGGCCAGCAGTTGACCGAAGTACCGATCGGCGATCTCGATCTGGCTGTACATCTGGGCCAGCGCCTCTCGCACCTTGGGCGTATCGGGAAAGGTGGGCGGCACCACCATGTCGGCGGGGTCGAAGGTGATCTCGTCGAGCATGCCGGGCCACATGCCGCTCTCGTGGGTGTTGTGCGGATTGAAGACGGCGAAGAAGGGCTGATCGCCGTCGGGCCGGTTCCGCCAGTGGGCGGTGGCGGAGCAGTCGTCCCAGGCGGTCCGCGGCGTCGCGAACTGGTAGTCGGTCTTGTCGTTGTTCGTGCAGTACCAGCCGGCGGCCCGCAGGTACTCCGTGAAACACTTCACGTGGGCCGGCAGGCGGACCGAGTACGGGGTCGGGAGCTCCGGCACCGATGGGTTGGTGTGGGTGGTGCGCATGTGGTGCGCACCGATCGAGATCGGGTACATGCCGGTGATGACGGCGGCCCGAGCCGGCGCGCAGACACCAGCCGACGAGAACGCCAGCGGATACCGCGTCGATTGTTCGGCGAAGCCGTCGACGACCGGGGTTCGCGCAACGGGGTCGCCGTAGCAGCCGTAGAACGGATTGGTGTCTTCGAACGACACCCACAAGATGTTCGGGCGATCCGGGTCGAGGCTCATGGAATCGTTTCCACCGGCGTCATGATGCCATCAGTCTCGCGTGCGCCATGGCGTCGAGAGCAAAACCGATCGCTTCCTCCCGACCCATGGTTCGGCCGGTCGCCACGAGCGTGCGAAACCGCGCTTCACCCAACGACGCAGACAACGAGAGGCTTGTTGCTCGACGCAGACCGGTCAGCACGGCGGACTTGCCCGACGACCGTGGGGCCGCGTCCGGATCCCGCGGCTGCTCATGCGACTGATCACTGACGACGCTCGGATCGACCGCCAAAAGTTGTGGAGCCGCGCCGTGAAGGGTAGCGGCCGCTTCTGGATCGATGTCGACCATCGCTCGAGCTGCCACGGTGAAGACCCCGAACAGCGACGGCCGGTCGTTGTTCCAGTGCAGGTACCGAATGGGCGTCGGTGCACTTCTGAGCACTGCATCCCAGTCTTCGAGGCGCG
>JABDJW010000021.1 GCA_013002375.1 Acidimicrobiales bacterium
GACGGTCGGCCATCGGTGACGATGCCGTATCGCTCGATCGTCGTGACCAGCTCCCTGACCGTCCAGACGCGGTCGGGTTCGGCCGCCATCAACGCGGTCAGGCAGTACCGGAGCGGGAAGCCGCCGGTCGGTGAATAGTGAGGCGAGTACCACATGGCCCCAGCTTGACCGGCCGGTGTGACAATCTTCGCGGCCCGGCCTGCCCGTCGCTCTCAGCGCCTGGTCGCGAACCCATGGGGTCCGGGCTTGCCTTGCCGCAACGCTCGATGCTCGCTCGCATGGGACAACCGGCGAGCGTGAGCGCCGCACAGAACCCGAACGCCGCGTAAAACTCGAAAAACCGGGCGCGGCGGCGGCGAAGCCGCGCTAGGTTCAACCCAGGTCCAAAAGGACCCCAGCCGTGAAGCGAGTCCCGTGAGGCTCGTACGGACCCACGAGGTAGTGCCTTGGCCGATCGTGAGCGACGCATGACGCCCCCATTCGGGGGCGTTTTTGTTGCCCGAACCGAAGTGCTCAGCGCCGACGACCTCAAACGAGCGATCTGGCGCATGGCCCACGAGATCATCGAACGCAACCAGGGCCTCGACAACGTCGTCTTGATCGGCCTGCAGACCGGCGGCGTGTGGTTGGCCGTGCTGCTCGGCGAAGCGCTCGAAGAGATCGACGGCAACCACCCGCCGGTCGGCTCGCTCGATGTCGCCCTGTATCGCGACGACATCGGCCTGCGCCCCGTCATGCCCGAAGCGGTCACCGACATACCGGTCGACCTCGACAACCGCACCGTGGTGCTGGTCGACGACGTCCTGTTCACCGGCCGGACCATACGGGCCGCCCTCGACGCCATCGCCGACTTCGGCCGGCCCCGCTCCGTGCAGCTGGCCGTCATGGTCGATCGTGGCCACCGTGAGCTGCCGATCCGGCCCGACTACATCGGCAAGAACCTGCCGACCCGGCGCGACGAGGCCGTCGACGTCCACCAGAACGGCGTCGACCTCGGAGAAATGCAGAAGTAGATGAAGCACTTGTTGACCCTCGATGATCTGGGCGCCGACGGCGTGCGGGAGATCCTCGACCTGACCGACACGTTCGTCGAGGTCAGCGAACGACAGATCCCCAGAGTCCCGGCCCTGCGGGGCAAGACGGTCGCTTGGTTGTTCTACGAGGATTCCACCCGCACCCGGTTGTCGTTCGAAACCGCGGCCAAGCGGCTCTCGGCCGACACCTTGAACTTCAGCGTGTCCTCGTCGTCGGTCAAGAAAGGTGAATCCCTGCGCGACACCGTCGAAACGGTCTCGGCCATGGGCGTCGATGCCATGGTCGTGCGCCACAGCTCAGCCGGCGCCCCGCACCGCATCGCAGGCTGGACCGATGCCTCGGTGATCAACGCCGGCGACGGCCGGCACGCCCACCCCACCCAGGCCCTGCTCGACTGCTTCACCCTGCGCAGCAACCTGCAATCGTTCGAAGGCCGTCACATCGCGATCGTCGGTGACATCAAACACTCGCGCGTCGCGCGTAGCGACGTGCGAGCCTTCACGATGCTCGGCGCCGAGGTCACCCTGGTGGCCCCGCAGACGCTGTTGCCGCCCTGCCTCGACGGGTGGCCGGTCAAGGTCAGCCATGATCTCGACTCCGTGCTGCCGACCGTCGATGCGCTGTACCTCCTGCGCATGCAGAAGGAACGCATGACCGAAGCCCTCATTCCGAGCCTGCGCGAGTACAGCGCCGGCTACGGCCTCGACCTGGCCCGAGCCGCCCAGCTACCCCAACACGCCGTCGTCCTCCACCCCGGGCCCATGAACCGTGGCGTCGAAATCACCGGTGAAGTGGCCGACCTGCCCCGCACCGTCGTACTCGATCAGGTCCGGAACGGCATCGCGGTCCGGATGGCGGTGCTGTACCTGCTGCTCGGCAGCGGCGTCGATCTCACCACCACGGGAGCACAATGATCATCATCAAGAACGGCCGCGTCATCGATGCCACCGGCGATCGTACCGCCGACGTCATCGTCGACGACGCGGGCGCGATCGCCGAGGTCGGCGCCGACCTGGCCACCCCGGCCGGCGCGACAGAGCTCGATGCCGCCGGCTGCATCGTGGCCCCCGGCTTCGTCGACCTGCACGCCCACCTGCGCCAACCCGGCCGGGAGGACGCCGAGACCATCGAGACCGGCGCCAGGGGCGCGGCGCTCGGTGGGTTCACTGCCATCGTGGCCATGCCCAACACCGCGCCGTGTATGGATTCGGCCGCCGTCATCCGCGAGGTGCTCGACCTGGGCGCCACCGCGATGTGCGAAGTCGTGCCGTCGGCGGCGATCACGGTCGGCCGCGACGGCGAAGCGCTCAGCCCGATGGCCGAGCTGGCCGGATTGGGCGTGCGGATCTTCACCGACGACGGCACCGGCGTGCAGGACGACCGGCTCATGAAGCGAGCCCTCGAGTACTCGGTCGGTCTGGCTCCGGCCACCGGCGGCGCGCCGGTCACGCTGGCGCAGCATTGTGAAGTCACGTCGCTGTCGGCCGGTGGTTGCATGCACGAGGGCGAATGGTCGAGCAAGCTCGGCATTCCCGGCCAACCGGCCGAAGCCGAGGAACTCATGGTCCAGCGCGACATCGCGCTGAGCCGCGCCACCGGTGCCCGGGTGCATTTCCAGCACATGTCGACCGGGCGGTCGGTGCAGCTGATCCGCGATGCCAAGGCCGAGGGCCTCCCGGTCACCGCCGAGGCGACGACCCACCATTTCACGCTGACCGACGCCGAATGTGCGTCCTACGATCCGGTGTTCAAAGTGCATCCGCCGCTGCGCACCGAGGCCGATGTGCAGGCCGTGAAGCGAGGCTTGGCCGACGGCACGATCGATGCCATCGCCACCGATCACGCGCCCCACACCCAGTCCGACAAGGAGTTGCCGTTCGATCAGGCGCCACCGGGCATGCTGGGCCTCGAATCGGCCCTCGGATTGGCCCTGACCGAACTGGATCTCGACATCGCTCAGATCCTCGCGTTGCTCTCGTGGAATCCAGCGCGGATCGCCGGCATCGACGACCGCCACGGCGGCCCGATCGAACCGGGTCGGCGGGCCAACATCGCGGTCCTCGACCCCGACCACGAATGGACGATCACCGGCGAGGCAATGGCCTCGCGCAGTGCGAACTGTCCCTACGAGGGCAAGACCGTGAAAGGAAAGGTGCGCCACACCGTGTACGAAGGCGAGCTTGTCGTGATCGACCAGGAGGCCCAGCGATGACCATCCGAACCGCTTCCGTTCGTGAGGCCGCGCTGGTCCTGGCCGATGGCACCCTCTTCGAGGGTGAGGTCATCGGCGCCGAACCGGTCGGGGGAGTGGCCGGCGGTGAGGTCGTGTTCAACACGGTCCTCAGCGGCTACCAGGAGGTGATCACCGACCCGAGCTACGCCGGGCAGATCATCACCTTCACCTACCCCCACATCGGCAATTACGGCGTGACCGACCTCGATGCCGAGAGTCGGGCCGCCTTCTGTCGCGGCGTCGTCGTGCGCGACCTGGCCCGCCGCCGCAGCAATTGGCGCTCGACCGATGATCTCGATGCACTCCTGCACCGGCTCGGGATACCCGGGATCGCCGGTGTCGACACCCGCCGCCTGACCCGACACATCCGGGACGCGGGGGCCATGCCCGGCGCCTTCGGAACCGCCGACGAGGTCACCCTCAAGAACGCGGCCGCCGCCGAGCCCGGCACCGACGGTATCGATCTGGTCTCGACCGTCACGTGCGCCGAGCCCTACGAGGTGCCCTGCACCACCGACTCGACCCGGCGCATCGTCGCCCTCGACTTCGGCATCAAGACCAGCATTGTCGAGCAGCTCTCGGCCTACGCCCACATCGAGGTCGTGCCGGCCTCGACCTCGGCGGCCGACATCTTGGCCCGCAGTCCCCACGGCGTGTTCCTGTCGAACGGCCCAGGCG
>JABDJW010000189.1 GCA_013002375.1 Acidimicrobiales bacterium
CGACGACGACACCGGGGAAGTAGTGCCCGATCCGGTGGGCCAACGACACCGCTTCGGCCAGATCGACGACCGCCCGCTCGAGCGAGCGGTCGCGCGAACGAGCCTTGCCCATCACCGAGGGCAGCTCGTCGAGCGCGCTGACCGCCCATTCGGGAGGCTCGCGGTCGGCGGAGATGTTCAGCACGATCTCGTTGGCGAAGCGGTCGCAGACCCGCCGCAGCGGCGCGGTCACGTGGGCGTAGTCGGCGGCGATCGCCGCGTGGCGGGTGTACTCCGGCAGTTCGCCGACGAATCCGACGTAGCCGGCTCCCCTGAGGCCGCGGGCCGCTTGGTTCAGGAGCGCAGCGTGCTTCGGATCGTTGGGATCGAGGTCGCGGACGCGCTCGGCGTACGGCATGGCCTTCGGCCATTCGATGCCGAGCGCCAACGCGGACCGGCGAATGCGCTTCACGGTGCGGTCGTAGGGCTCGGGCAGGGTACGGAGAAGTCCGACCTTGGCTCCGACCATCAGGCTGGCGGCGGCGATTCCGGTGAGCAGCGAGATCTGTGCGTTCCAGTTCTCGATCGGCCGGCTGATGTCGTATTCGAGGCGATAGTGGTCGTCCTCGTGCACGACCTCCTGGCTCGGCAGGTTCAGGCTGACCGCACCGCGTTCTCGTTCGAGCTGCTGTCGGAGGCGGCCGATCTCGGCCAGCAACGCAAGTGATTCGGGTGCGGTCTGGCTGTCGATCTGATCTTGGGCCTCCTGATAGGACAGCTTGGCTCGGCTCCGCACGAGTGCCCGGCGAACGTCGGTGCCGACCAGCTTTCCATCAGAGTCGAGGTCGAGCGTCCAGACGATGGCCTGGCGATCGGCGGCGGCCAGGAGGCTGGCGCCATTCTCGGCCAGAATCGCCGGGTGGAGCAGGGTGTTGATGTCGGGGCTGTACAGCGTGACGCCGCGGGCGCGTGCCTCGGCGTCGATGGCGCCGCCCGGCGTCACGAAGGCGGCGACATCGGCGATGGCGTAGAAGACCCGGTAGCCATTTCCGCGGCGCTCGCTGGCGAAGGCTTGATCGAGATCGAGGCTGGTCGGCGGATCGATCGTGACGAAGTCGATGTCGCGCCGATCGGCGATGTCGCTTGATGCGGCGCCGGGCGGCACGACCGGGCCGCGGCGAACCGCCTCAGCCGCTTCTTGTTCGACGGCCTCGGGAAAGGAGGCCGGAATGTCGAGTTCCTGGCGCAGCTTGACGAAGTGGGATTCGAAGAAATCGTCGTCGTGGGGGCATCGGACACAGAGGCTTGGCACAACCAGGCAATCTAGTGGCCCGCGCTCGATGAACTTCGTTTCCCCGCCTGGTCTGCCGCCGCGTTGACCCTAGCTCCGCAGCCGGAAGCTGCTGGCCGAATCGATTTGGGGAAGGGCGACCCAGGTGCGGCCGGATTCGATTTTGAGAATCTCGCCTTCGGCGTCGTAGTAGATCGTCGGTGCATCGCCGGTGACGCGAGCCCACGTGCCCTCGATGATGTGACCGGCGGTGAGGATCCAGGCCGGACCTTGTCCGATGACATCGGCTTCGGGCGACGCGAGGTCGGCGGGGCTGGGTGAGTACCCGATGAACTGGACGATCACGGTTTCCGGCGCCACCTGAATGCCGTCGACGTCGACATGGGCTGAGCCGTTCTGGCGGCGGGCCCACCCGGCGCCGGTCCAGCTGTACTCGACGACCGACTTCCCGAAGCTCACCGTGACGACACCGACTTCCTGTGCGCCGGCAGGGAGGGGATCGCCCGGCGCCCGAAATCGGAAGTAGGGCGCCGGTTCGGTGCCGCCCAGATCCAGGCTCCAGAGCGACGTGGTGTTGGTGTAGAGGTTGTTGGGCGCTCGACGGGAACGATTCCTCCAGTAGAGGGTCGGCGCCACGTTGACGCTGGCATTGATCACCGGCGACTGGAAGAGGGCCGAACGCGCCCCGGGGTTGCCGCCGGAGTGAGCGAGAAGGGGCTCACCGAGATTCTGCAGGATCTTCGGGTCGCTGGTGCGCACCGATCGGATCGGGCCGACCGGATCCGATGGTGTCGAGTGGAAAACTGCGACCAGGCGGCTCCGGCCGTCCTCGATCTTCTCCTCGAATACGAGGTCGGCCTGGTTGATCCCCGATTGTGGGCGGGCCGCATCGACATTGTCGATCTTGACCGCGAGGGCGGGACGGGCCGCACCATCCCAGCCGGCTCGGCCGGTGAGGACCCACCGGTTGTCGAGCGAGGTGAGCCAGTCGATACGGAGCCGCAGGTCTCGCTGTTGTCGTATGAGTCCGGCTCGTTCCTCGAGGAGTTCGGCTCGTTCGCCACCGAGACGGGTGACGTCGGCCTCGGCTTCGGCGAAGGCCGCTTCGGCATCTGACACGACGCCCGCGACCCGACGGAGCTCCTCCTCCGCCGCACCGAGGTTGGTGAGTGCGTCGTCGATGACCGCGTCGAACAGCTGCCGGCGACTGCTGAGCCGGTCGTCGGTCTCGAGCCGGGTGATCTCGTCGAGAAACGCCTCGGTGCGGGGGTCGCCCAAGATGAACGAGTTGATGGCCGCGGTCTGGGACAGGCGGGCCGGGCGGGAACGAGCCTCGATGGCGATGGTGTAGTCGTCGACCAGCAGCTCTCGTTCGATCTCGGCTTGGGCCAGCGATGCCTCCCGCTCGTCGATCGCGGCGGTCTTGGCTTCGATCTGTGCGGTGAGTTCGCCCACTTGCCCTTCGAGGTCGGCGATTTGGCGCTGCAACGACGCCAGTTCCTGGTCATCGATCTGCGCCGTGACCGGTGTGACCAGCGTGGCGCACAGCGCCAAGAGCGCGACGAGCCAGAGGGTAAGGAAGCGTCGGGGCACGGTTCAAGGGTAGAAGGTCCGGCGCTCGACGGGCGCGCGCCGGCCGATTGTCGGGCTTGTCGAGTTGCTCGGGTCCGTCAGGTTGCTCGGGTGGCCCATCTGCGGTTCACCTGTCGTTCGGTTGGTCGCCGGCCGCGTCGATGGCCGAGCCGAGATCGAGACCGCCGAGATCGATGCCGCCAAGATCGATGCCGCCGAGATCAGGACCCCCCGATCGCGGGCCGGGCGTTTGCTCGGTGGGAACCGCGTCGCCGCCCAGATCGTGGGACGCCACGGTGGCGACGTTCGGCTCCACCAGCACCGGCCGTAGCGGTGGATTGGCCCGCCAGAGTCCGATGGCCAACGCGAAGACGGCGGCCGTGGTCGCGATGGCGAGGGCTCGTCGGCGACCTTGCCGATCGAAGTCGGTCAGCGTGGGAAACCCATTCGACTGCCAGCCGTAGTTCAGCTTCGATCGCCGAGCGGCTCGGGCACTGAGAGGTTGGACGCGCCGCGGCATATCGACGGGAACCGGTACGGGCAATGCGGCAATGCTGGTGAGCGGTGCGTCGCACCGCTCGGTGAGGCGGTCGATGGCCTGGTTGACAACGCCGGCGACGTCGCCGACGGTCACACCGAGCGCGGTCGACAAGATCTGGGGCGGCGCGCCGACGAGGAGCCGGAGAACCAAGGCCAGGCGTTCGTCGGGCGTGAGGTGCCCCATGGCCTCGGCCACATGGCGGGCCCGGGCGTTCGGTTCGACGCTGTCGCGATGACGGGTGGACTTCCGCCGTTGCCAGTCGTGGAGCGTCCGGTGGCGCCGTGACTCGCGATCGGCGATCGTGACCAACCAGGCGATGTAGTGGTCGGGATCGGGCAGGGCGTGGGATCGGGTGGCCGCGATCTCAAAGGTCCACTTCGTGCCGGCAACGGCAGCGTCATCACCCGGAAGCAGGAACCACAGGGCGCGATGCACAGCAGTCACCACGTCCGGGTCCAGCTCGACGACCGGGCGCGATGCACGGGCAGCCGCGGCCAGAGGGCCCGGCGGGAAGAGCGGCGCATCGGTCGTCATGCGAGGATGATCGGCAGATAGCCCCGTGGGGGTTTAGCCTTGTGTCGGTGACCGAACGCCCGGACTTCTACTCGCTCGTGGCCAAGAACCGCCGAGCCACCTGGGGGTTGTTGGTGGCCTTCTTCGTCCTGTTGGCGCTGGTGTCGTCGACTTTCACGCTCGCGCTCGGTGCCGGCTTGATCGGCGTCATCGCCGGTTTGGTCATCTCGGGCGGCATGGCCGCCACCAGCTATTTTTCGTCCGACAAGATCGCGATCGCGAGCATGGGGGCCAAGCCGGCCTCGATCGAGGAGTACCCCCGGCTGCACAACATCGTCGAGGGGCTCTCGATCTCGGCGGCCATTCCCAAGCCGCGGGTGTACGTCGTCGACGACCCGGCCCCGAACGCATTCGCCACCGGACGCAACTACGAGAATGCGGCGGTCGCGGTCACCACCGGTTTGCTGGCCAAGATGAAACGCGACGAACTCGAAGGCGTCATCGCTCACGAGCTGGCCCATATCCGCAACTACGACATCTTGGTCATGACGGTCGCGGTCGCCACGGCCGGCGCCATCGCCCTGATGACCGACTTCTTCTGGCGGCTGATGTACTTCGGCGGTGGACGGCGCCGCGACAACGACAAAGGCGGCAATCCGGTCGTGATCGTGGGCATGATCCTGGTGGCGATCCTCGCGCCGCTGGCCGCAGCGATGCTCAAGGCCGCAGTGAGTCGCCGCCGGGAGGGGCTCGCCGACGCGACGGCCGTCGAGCTCACCCGGTATCCCACCGGACTGCGCAAGGCGCTCGAGAAGCTCGACGCTGACTCGACGGTGGTGCAGCGCACCTCCCACGCCACGTCCCATCTGTGGATCGAGACCCCCGACGATCACCGCGGCGGTCGTCGTGGCAAACGGTTCAACGACATGTTCGACACCCATCCGCCGCTGGCCGAACGCATCAACACGCTCCGTCAGATGGAGGGTTTGGGGCCGTACCCGGGCCCAGCAGCGGTCGTCTCCTGATCCAAGACGGAGGCGGTCACTCCGAGCCGAGCAAGCCGAGGAGCTCGACCTCGAGCCGTCGATTCCGGGCTCGCCCTTCGAGCGTTGTGTTGGTCGCCACCGGTTCGGTTTCGCCCTTGGCGACGACTTCGAAGCGGCTCGCATCGAAGCCTTGCTGAACGTAGAACCGCACGAAGGCTTCGCCCCGGCGTTGCGAGAGCGCCAGGTTGTCCTCCGGGTCGCCGATGTTGTCGGTATGGGCACTGACGCGAAACACGACATCGGGGAACTGTTGGAGAACCAGGGTGCCGAGGCCGAGGAGTTCCTGGTCGGCATTGGCCAGGCTGGAACTGCCACTGCCGAACAGGAAGGGATCGGCGATGATGATGCGGCCGTCGGTCGACTCCGGAGCGTCGGGGTTGACGATGTAGTTGTTCACGACGTTCTCCGCGCCGAGGATCGCGATTGCCCGTGACTCGAACTCAGCCCCTTCTTCGGCACTCGCGACCTCGCCCTCGAGGAACAGGACGCCGTTGTTGTAGACGCCGCGGTGACGGCGAGCGGCTTCGACCTCGGGCAGGTCGGCCGGGAGGTTGAACACCAGATCGGGTGTCGGGACACCGACTGGAGGGGCCGGCTCGGCCGGCCCTGGATCGACCGGCCCTGGATCGACCGGCGCCGGCCCTGGATCAACCGGCACTGTGCCGGCGGTGCCGGTTGGGGGCAAGGTCGGCGGCGTTTGCCCCGGCGCGGTCGGCTCGGCGATCGATGCAGGTGGCGCGACGGTGGACGGGCCCGGGCTGGGCACGGTCTCGATCGCTCCGGCCGCGTCGGGTGCGGTCTGGGCGTTGGTTCCGCCGTCATCGCGAAGCGCCAAGAAGCCGGCCAGTGCGCCGGCGCCGAGTAACGCGATCAGACCGGCGGCTGCGACCCACAACGGGAGCCCGCGCCGTTGAGGCGTGAGGCGCAGTGTCGCGACGTGGGGAATCTCGATACGTTCGAAGTCGTTGGCGGCGTCAGTGGTATCGGCCTGTGATTCCGCCTGAATCACGACGCCGTCGGTGAGGCGGGCCAATTCGAGCTGTGCCGATCGGCCGCCGACAGAATTGCTCGACACGATCACCTTGTCGACGTTTTCGGCCAGCACGGCGATCGCTTTCGCGATGTCGGCGGCCCGGTGCCGCTCGAGTTCGACCTCGAGTTGCTCGACGTCGCTGGTGCCGCTCGGTTTGAGATCGGTCTCAACGTCGCCTTCGAGCCATTGGCGCGACCGTTCGATCGTGGTCGCGTCACTGGAACCGACCAGCTTCAGGTGGGCGGCCCCGAAGCCCCGGCGGACCAGGTCTTCGGTCAGCCGAGCGGCACCTTCGTGGCCCTGCTCGACGTCGTCGAGATCGGTGAACAACAAGATGGTGGCCTCGTCGAGGCCCGCCACATGATAGGAGACGACGTCGAGCCGGCCGTCGGAGCGGCCGCCCCCCGTGGCCGGCAGACCGGCCGAGACCGGTGGTCGTTTCGGGGTGGGCTTGGCCGCTTCGGCTTCTTTGGCCCTGGCTTGTATCACCGCCGGCGGTCCGGTGGTGACCGTGACGTCGCCGTTTCGACCGAAGCGAGCCGTACCGGTGTTCAGCGGTCGAACGTTGGTCGGGTCGATCGTGTCGCTGAGCCGCTGGGAGAGCTTCGGGCCGGCCGATTCCATCGGCATGGCCGGCAAGGCCTCCTTCGCAGCGGTCTCGGCCGAAACGGGAGGGTCGGTCTTCGGTGGAGCGGACTCGGCGGGGGCCTTCGGTGCACTTGCATCGTTGGGCGCGTCCGGGATCTTCGGCGGCACGATCGTCGCCTCCGGGTCGTCGAGCACCGAGGGTACGGTCCTCTTGCCTTTGGGCTTCTTGGCCATCGTTGCCTTCCTGGGGAGCGCCTCGCGGGATCGCGACTGGTTCGCTGATTTCTTGTTCGTTGGTGATTGGCTCGGTGGAGACTGGACTACGTCGGTTGACGGAGTGGTCCGATCTTCCGGCGCCTCGGTGTTGGCGGTTCGGGCCCGTCGGCCGATCACCAGCAGGCCCAGCACGGCGGCGACCAGCCCGACGAGCAGAGCGGTTCGGCCCGGCCGTGGGCGAATCGGGGATTCCGACGAGTCGATGTTGGTGATCTCGAGCTCGTCCTGTTCGAGCGCGGCGACGGCCGCGTTGCGTTCGAGGAGGAGGTCCGCTCGCGCCAGCTCGGACTCTTCGCGGGTGGCGTCGGCGGTCGTGCGATCGGCGAGGATTCGATCGAGCTCGGTGATCTCGTTCTCGAGTGTGGTCAGGGTCGGCTCGAGTTCGGCCGCACGAGCTCGGCTGCGCTCGAGGACGATGGCCTCGGCGGCGGCTTGGGCTGCCGAGCGGGCTGCTTGACGGGTCTTGGCTTCGGCCACGATGCGAAGGCCGCCGTTGGCCTGTTCGGCGCGCAGGTCGTCAAGGGTGCCGGCGAGTCCCTCGGACTCGTCGATTTGCTCGGCAAAGTCGGGATCGTCGACCGTATCGAAGGCAGTGCCGAGGATCTCCTGGCGGGCCAGATCGGGGAGTTCGTCGTCGATCGTGACGGTCGCCACCGACTGAAAGGTCTCGGTGCGGAGATTGTCGGCCAGGTAGGCCAACACCGCCAGGGCGATGGCAAAAGCGGCGACGCCAGCGATTCGTTGAATCGCGCGCATAGTAGTGATGTGCCTCCTCTTCGCCTCGCACCGTAGACATTATCAGCCGTTCGACGGCCTGGAAAGCATGGAAAGGCAAGAAAATCACTGTCAACGCTGGCACCGAGCGCACCACGTGGTGGTGCGGGCATCGAGCGTGGTGGTGCGCAGTCCGGCCCCACAGCGAGCGCAGGGCAGCCCACCACGGCCGTAGCAACGGAGGTGATGCTGGTTGTCGCCCTCTCGGCCGTCGGTGCGGCGGTAGTCCCGCAAGGTCGTTCCGCCGTTGGCAACCGCCGTGGTCAGAACCTCGACGATCGCGGCGTGGAGGCGGGTGGCCTGCGGTTTGCTCAGCGTGCGGGCGCTCGGCCGGACGCGCGCGATCCAACACGCTTCATCGGCATAGATGTTGCCGACGCCTGCGACCGGCCGCTGGGACAGCAGTTGCGTCTTCACCCGGCGAGTGCTCCGTTTGAGCGCCGCGTGGAGCTGGGTGGGGGTGAAGTCCGGGCCGAGCGGCTCAGGGCCAATGGTGTGAAGGGTTGGGATCGACCGGTAGTCGCCGGCATCGACCACCCGCAGCCGGCCGAACCGGCGCACGTCACGAAACACCAGGTCGTCCGGACCGCGGCCGGCTTCGAAGCGCCACCACGCCCGTACGTAGGGCTCGTCGGTGGGGAAGTCCGGCAGGAGGGAACCGGTCATGCCCAAATGCACCACCAGCTCGCGCCGGTCATCGGTTCCGCACAGGAGGTACTTGCCGCGTCGTTCGACCGATTCGATCGTTGCGCCGGTGATCTCGATTGCGGGGGTGAACTTGATCGAGGGGTGGCTGTCGGCGGCCGCAACCGTCCGTCCGATCAACCAGGGCGCGAGTTCGCGGCGGATCGTCTCGACTTCGGGTAGTTCGGGCACGGCGTGACGGTAGCCGGTCTGTCATAGTCGACGGCGTGCACCCGCCCGACCCATCGTCCGCGGCCGCGGAATCAGCAGCCGGAGACAGTCGCTGGCTGGGCGCGCTCCGCAACGCCTGGGCGACGGTGGCGATCGACCCCGAGATCGAGCGCGACCAGTTCGACGTCTTTGTTTCCGGAGCGGTGGCCGAATGGGCCGATCAACACGACGAGGACGATCTTGTCGTCGCCGCCCGCTCGTTGGTGCGCCGTCTGGACGGTGAGCCCGAGCTCCGTCCGGTACGAGACGCGGTCGCTGGTCTGGTCGACGGCACGGACGACGCGCCCGAGTTGCTCTCGGTACGACTGGTGGCCGGCATCGATCGTTCGATCGACAGCTACGTACTGCTCTACGGACGGGATGGCGAGCCGACCCACACCATGTTGATCGACATTCTGATCGACCTTTCCCACCACGCCGACCACGACGAGATCGTCGGGATCTTCTTCGGCGACGCGGAGGTCGCGGCGGCGTCGGTCGCCGAGGCGACGGCCGACGGCGTGTCGGTCGCGAGCCAGTTGGTGACCGGGCCCGAGCTCGACCGCGTCCGCGACCGGATCTCGAGTGCGCTCGCCCACCCGCTGCCGGATCGGCACGCCAACCGAGCCAATGCGCTCGTGGCGACAGACCGCCTCCGGCGGGCCGGTGTCGAAGCGGCGGTCGTCTCGCCCCGCCGAGTGGCCATGCCCTACGAGCCCCGGCCGCGGGATCCGGATGCCGATCGTTCTGCGGCCGAGCTCCTGCGCAGCGCCTTGGGGCCCTCGACCGACCCGCCGACGGACGTCGTCGTACACGTCGAACGGCTTCTGGGCGAGCCCGTCGACGATCCGTTGCTCGAGCTGATGGCCGTTGCCGGCTGCGGTGACTGGCGAACCGATACCGGTGACGATTCCGTCGCCCTCGCGCTCCGGCTGGTGGCTGCGTTTGTCCGACCGCACGATCTGTCGATGTTCGGCGCCGGCGAACGGGAACTCGTCGATTCGCTCGAGTGGGCCGACTGGCTGGGTGCAGCACTACCGGCGATCCGGATCGGGGTCGGCGCGCCGATGGCGGCCAGCGACCTGATCGACAACATCAATCGATGCCCGGAGATCACGACCAGCATCCCGAAGCGCGATCGCCCGGCGATGGAGGCAGCGTTCGAGCTGGTGTCGGCGGCGTGGACCGAGACCGGCGTGATCGATACCGACAACCGGTTGACGTCGATCGGGCCCTGGCTGTTGACCGAGGCCTTGCGGCGGGCAGCTACAGGATCTTCTTGAGCCGCTCTTCGACCGTGCGGTCGTCCGGGGATGCTTCGATGAAGGCTTGAAAGGCGCGTTCGCTGCCGATGCCCTCGTCGTTCGGGCGGTTCATCATCAGACGGGTGCGGCGCACGATGCCCCGCAGTTCGGCCGGCGATTCCATATCGGGGGTGACGAAAGACTCGCCACCCTCGAGATTGCCCTCGTCCAGACGGGCAAAGGC
>JABDJW010000190.1 GCA_013002375.1 Acidimicrobiales bacterium
CGACGACGAAGCTGATCACGACGACGACGACGATGACGACGATGATGACGACGATGACAAGAAGGGCGGCAAGCCCGACCACGCCGGGAACGGCAACGGACGCAACAACCGCTAGTCCGCCGACGCGTCGCTACAAAGCGATCGGTACCTGATCCCGGGGCGAATAGCCCTGCTCGTTCTCGATCAACATCGAGCCGTAGGTCGATGGACTGAGCAGCCAGGTCTCGATGGCGTAGCGGTCGACCGTCATCGACGGATCGATCGCGGTGCGATGCAGGTTCAGGTGATCGAACAAGATCGCGTCGCCGGCATCGAAGATCGGTCGAACCAAGGCCCCGGCCGCGGCCCGCTCGGCGGCATCGGGGTCGGTGGCCCACGCACTGAACGCTCCGCCGCCGGTCTCGACGATCCGGTTCAGCTGTCGACCAACCACATCGATGCCGGGGGCCGTGTCGCCGCAATGGGTGAGCGCGATCCAGACATTCAGCGAACGAATCCCTTCGCCCATGAAGGCACCGTCCTGATGCCAGCCACCCGTGTTCCCGCCGGCCGCGATGCGACGGAGCGTTCCCTTTCGGGCCAGCAGATGGGGGCGTTCGCCGAAGTACTGCTCTGACAGCTCGGGAATTCCGGCTTCTCGGAAGCTCTCCATGAGCTCGAACAGCATGGCCGGTGACTCCACCGTCATGATCGAGCCGTTGGCCCGTTTGCTTTCCCGATTGCTGCGGCGGTCTCGCTCGAATCGCCGGTAGTAGCGAACGTGTTCGGGGGTTGCCGCCCCTTGCTCGGTGGCGTCGAACGCGGCGAGCGATGCGTCGATACCGGCGACCAGTCGGTCGACTCGCTCGGGGCTGATCAAGCCGCGGACGATCAGTGAGCCATGGTGCGTCATCGCGCTGTGAAGGACCTCGGCGGTGAGGTCGCCATGACGGACTTCGGGAATGAGCTCGCCCGGGAAGAGGTCGGCCACGGAATCGGGCCACTCGGGTCGCACGGGCGCGGGCTCAGAGGCCAGCGCAGCCTCGGAGCGAACGTCGACCAGCCGCAACTCGAGCCGGATGTCAGCGTTGGCCCGGTTCGCCGCGGTCAGCAGCTCGATCGCTTCATCGAATCGAGCATCGGCGACCAGACCGTCCGTGCGGTCGAGGATCTCTTCGGTTGAGGGCGCGGGGGCCCAGGCCGGCTTGCGCTTACGCCTGAACAGGTTCACGACGGCTCCTTGGAGTACTGAAGGCCGAGGGTACCGAACCGCCCGATTTGGCAACAACCGGCACCGGTCTGGTTCTACGTCAGCCTGTCGTGGGGCGATTGAGATCCCGCCGGATCGAACCGGAGAACCGCCGCTTCTTCGCTGCGTGCCACCCCGCCGATCTGGCTTCGGCGGGGCTCGACCGCCGTGAACTGGGGCGTGACGGCATAGCGATCGAAGATCCGACGGACGGCCTCGGTCATCGCGTAGAGCGAAAACGGCTGGGCCGGGCACGTGTGCGGACCATGACCGAAGGTGGTTACCAACTCCCGGGCGCCAAGGTGGCTGATGTCAGCGAGCCGTCGACCCTTCCACCGCTCGGGCCGATAGCGCTCCAGGTCGGGCGAGCCACGATTGGTCAACGGCAGGAGGGTCGCCACGGTCGCGCCGCGGGGCACCCGGTAGGTGCGATCGCCGTCGGGCACCTCGACTGCGCCGGCCATGACCTCCCGCATCATGATCGATCGTTGGGCCAACCGGGTCGACTCCAGCGCACAGCGTTCCAGCAGCCCGCTCTCGGCCATCGCTGACGCCGCAAGGTCCGGTCGCAGGGCCAGATCGATCAGGAGCCACCCGATGGCCGCAAACAGGTTCGACATCGAGCCGAGGTGGACCAGGATCAGATCCTGAGCCGCTCCCGCGACGGCGGCCTCCGGCTCGACGTCGGCCCACCGGGCCATGATGGCTCGGAAGCCGGCGGTCGATTCGCTCGTCGATTCCGCCGCGATCTCCGAGATCAGCGCGACGAGATCGGCCAGCGAGGACCGCTCCTCGGCCTTGCCGACCGCCGCGATCGCCGCCACGAGGTCAGGCCGCACAAACGCGTCGGAGGCATCGAGTTGATCAAACAAGCCGACCAACTGATCGAAGACCGGACTCCGCACAAAGGCGGTGCCACCCCAGCTGGCCAGGCCGAGACGGTGCCCGAGGCGGCGGGTGAGCGAGAACGCATCGAGCATCGCTTCGCCACCGAGCTCGTCGATTTCGCGGATGGCACCGTCGATCGCTCCGTCCAGCAGCGTGCGGTACCGGGCGACATCGTCGCGCCCGAACAACTCGTGGGGCAGCGTGCGCCGGCCCAGAAACAACTCGTCGGGCAGTTTGCGCAGCAGCATTCGCCAATCAGCCACTCCCTTGCTGGCCGCCGCTTCGTCGACGGCATAGAACCACCGCACCGCGTCAGCGCCGAAAACGAACAGGTAGTCAGCGTCGCCACTGTGCACCTGGAAGGTGTCGCCCAGCTCGGCTCGGGCGGCTGCGATCGCGGCCACGGGATCGGGCGTCGCCTCGTCCCACGGCATTGCCATCGCGGCAACGGGCGGCGCAGGCTCGATGCGGGCCACCGGCAACCGCGGCTAGGCCGAAACCAATCGGCGCAGTACGGCCTCGCAATCGGACGGCTCCATCCAACGAGGGACGGGGTAATCGAGGTAGGCCTCGGCACACGCGCGCTCGGCCAGTTCGGGAATGTCGCGGACCTGGAG
>JABDJW010000199.1 GCA_013002375.1 Acidimicrobiales bacterium
CGCCGGTGATGTAGCGGTTCTTCACCAGCTCGGCCAGCTCGAGCGCGTGATCGAGCGCGGTGCCGGCCGCCGCACTGTCGAGATTGGCTTCGATCACGCCGGATTCGTAGAGGCACCAGGCGATCAGTGACGGGTTGCCCGTGGCGCGGGCCTGGATGAGGGCTTCGTCGATGCAGGCAATGGCATCGCTCGGCCGACCGGACATGGCCATGGTGAAGGCCTCGAACCCGAGCATGTCGATGGCGGCGCGAGGGTCCGGAGTGTGCCGGAGCGACGCCTTGGCGTCCATGACTTCCACAGCCGCTTGCTCGAGGTCGCCCCGCAGGATCGAACCCACGATCAGCAGTCGGTGGGGGACGTAAGGGTCGCGACCTTGGCTTCGCGCCAGCGCGACCGCCTCGCGCGCAAAGCGGGACGAGGTGGTCACGTCGCCGCGGACGCCGAATCCCCAGCCGACGATGGTGAGTAGCTCCGGCCCATGTTCACCGAGGTCATCGCCGAGCCCGTCTACTGCAGTCTCAGCCCACTCGGCAATCTCGTAGCGGGTGCGTCCGAACGCATAGGAATAGGTCAGCCACACCAGGGTCGCCGCGTCGTGAAATCGGCCGGCGCTCGACGCCGACCAGAAGGCGGCCCGCAGATTGGCGAACTCGGTCTCGAATGCGTCGACCCACGTCGCCTCCTCGCGGCCGGCCAATCCGGCTGCGGCGACGCCCGCGAACGCACGATAGTACGCGAAGTGCTTGGCCTCGGTTGGCTCCTTCAGCCCGAATTCGGCCAGCCGTTCGCCAGCAAAGCGGCGTAGGAGACTGAGCAGACGGAAGCGGATCGATCCGCCGTCGCGGCGGGTCGCGAGCAACGACTTGTCGACGAGGTTGGTCAGCATGAACCCGACTTCATCGGCCCCGATCGCCTTATCGGTGCAGATCGCCTCGGCCGCGGCCAGATCGAATCCGGCGTCGAAGACCGACAACCGGGCAAAGAGTCGTTGGTGGTTCGCGTCCAGCGATTCATACGACCACGAGACCACGGCCTCGACGGTTGGCCCCTGGCGCGGCTTGAGTGCGACGTGGCGCTCGAGTCGCGCAAGAATGTCGGCGGGGTCGAGCGTTGCGATCTGGCCGGCGGCCAACTCGAGAGCCAGCGGGAGACCATCGAGGCGGCGGCAGATTTCCGCGACAGTGCCGGCATTCTCGGCAGTCAGCTCGAACTCGGGGGACGTCCCCTGGGCTCGACCCATGAACAACTCCACGGCGGGCGACAGTCCAATCGCCTCGGGCGCAGCTTCGGCGGAAGAAGGGACCTCGAGCGGGTCGACCACCAGTTGACCGATACGCAGGCGGAGCCGCTCCCGGCTCGTCGCGACCAGCCGGACCGTCGGGCAGCTGTCGAGCAGGTCCTCGATCAAGTCGCAGGCCGCATCGGGAGCCGCTTCGCATCCGTCGATGATCAGCATCGCGGCCCGATCGCCGAGTGCGCTGAGGACCATCGGGATCGCTCGGGAGGGGTCGGCGATGTCGATGCGGAGCACTTCGGCGATCGCCGCGGCCATGGCCTCTGCGGTCGTGAGGTCCTTCACCGAACAGAACCACACGCCGTCGGGGAAGCCGGCCAGCATCTGCTCGGCGACGTCGATGGCCACCCGGCTCTTACCGACACCGCCCGGGCCGACCAGGCTGCACAGGCGGTCGGAAGCGAGTCGACGCTGCATCGTGTCGGCCAGCTTGTGCCGCCCGACCGACGGGCCGCGAACCCTCGGCAGCGACCGCGGATGGGTGTCGACGGTGTTGAGTTTCGGAAAGGAGTGGGCCAGGCCGGCCGACTCCACCTGGTAGATCTGCTCAGGCTGGCTCAGGTCCTTCAGTTGGTGCAGGCCGAGCGCGATGAGCGACCACGAACGGCTGTCAGGCCGGTCGAGCAGTGCCTCGGTCGCGCCAGAGACGACGATCTGGCCGCCGTGGGCCACCGACATGAGCCGGGCGCAGCGGTTGACGGTCCGTCCGAAATAGTCGCCGTCGCGGTGCTGGGCCACGCCGGAGTGCACCCCCATGCGAGCACGGAGCCGGCCGACCGTGTGCCACTCGGTGGAGGCCAGCGCCCGCTGCATGGCGACCGCGGCATCGATCGCGGCCTCCGGATCGTGGAACGCAGCCACCAGTCCGTCGCCGGTGTGTTTGAAGATCAAACCGCCCGAGTCGGTGACCGCCGAGGAGGCGAGCTGATCGTGGCCGGCCAGCACACCCTCCATGGCCGAGCCGTGCCGTTCCCACAGGCGAGTGGAACCCTCGATGTCGCTGAACATGAAGGTGGCCATCTCGGCGCGATGATCCGTCATGACGCCAGCGTCGCGCAAAATGCCCGTCGACGTCAGCGTGTTGCTCATCCCTCAGCCGGTGGGCCGGCGGTCAGCGAGTTGCCGCCCGGGCTGACGAACGCGGGCGGGTTCGCGACCGCGGGGTCGGCTGGAGCGGGGTCGCTGCCGCGGGCTGACAGCCAGGCCGCGACGAGCATGGCTGCCGCGACCGCGACTGTGGCGGCACTCGCGACGACCAGTTCCCGCATCGGGCGCTCGTTCGTTGCGGCGGGCCGCCGAACGGTCGTCGTCCGCATTGTCCGGCCGGTCCAGGGGGCGAATCCCCTCGGTATACCGGCCCTATTCGAGCTCTCCGGCTGGAAGCTCGGAGATTGGGGTCGGTACCCCAGTCGATTGGGGTAGTTGGTCGGCCGCTGGATTGCCGGCGGCGTTCGGCCTCGGGTTCTGGTGCTCATGATGCTCCTTTCGCGTCGCGCGGTGAGGAGCCGGATGGGCGCGCCGCCGCGTGCTCGCGCTGGCGGCGATGGCCTCTGTCGGGGCCGAGTAGCTCGGACTCCATCTGCCCACCTCCCAGGTCCGTCCCGCACGGATACCGGATGTCTTTGCATCGTGACAGAAGTCGGCCCGGAGTGATAGGGGTCGAACGGGTGCCTGGTGTCACGCGCCGGCCCACCGGCCAGGTTGGCGAGCGGGTCTGGACCCGGGAACGGTGTCGCCGTAGCGTGGCGCATGGCCAATATCGAACCGCTCGACCGCAGCGAGCTCGCCGAGTTCGAAGAAGGATTCCAGGTCATCGAGGCGGTGATGGGCTTCGTGCCCCGCTCGCTGCTCACGATGGGTCGCAACCCCGAACTCCTGCGGGCCTTCTCGCAGCTTTCGTTCACCGTGCTCGGCCCCGGCGCCATCGACGGCGGGCTCAAGCAACTGGTCGCCCACGTGGCGTCCACCGCCGCGGGCTGCCAGTACTGCCAAGCCCACACCGCATCGTCCGCGGCGCGCGGTGGCGTCGATGCCGAGAAGGTCGCTGCGGTGTGGCATTTCGAGGCCGACGATCGGTTCGATGACGCGGAGCGGGCCGCCCTCCGCTTGGCCCGCGATGCCGCCGGCATGCCCAACGCGACGTCGCCCTCGCACTTCGAGGCCTTGGCCGAGCACTTCACCGACGACGAGGTCGTCGAGCTGGTCGCGGTGATCTCGTTGTTTGGCTGGCTCAACCGCTGGAACGACACGATGGCGACCGAGCTCGAGGACGAAGCCAACGACTTCGCCCACCAGCACCTCTCGCAACGGGGCTGGACGCCGGGCAAACACGTCCGCTGAGATCTGTGGCTAACGTCGACCCATGGCCACCATCGAGGAACTGAGCGCTCGCGACGAACCGGCCAAGATCGTCGAGATCCTGGACCGTGATGGGGCGGTGATGGTCCACGGCTTCATCAACGACAACACCGTCGAGGCGATCAACGCCGAGATCGACGCCGACATGCAGGCCGCCGACCCGACGATCGAACACATCAACCCGATGATCACCGCATTCTTCGGCGACAGGACGAAGCACCTTTCCTCCGTCGCGGCTATTTCTCGCACCTTCGCGACCGAGGTCCTCGTGCATCCGATCTACCGGGCGGCCTGCGATGTGATGTTGTTGCCGAACTGTGCCAACTACCACCTGAATCTCGCCCACGTCATCAACCGCGGTCCGGGCAGCGATGCCCAGATGTTTCATCGCGACGAAGACGTCTGGATTCACATGCCCCACCCGCGGCCGGAAATGCAGGTCGCCTCGATGTTGGCGTTGGTCGACTTCACCGAGGATCGGAGCGCCACGATGATCGTGCCCGGCAGTCACCGCTGGGCCGATCGGGCCCGCCAACCGACACCGGACGAAATCGCCCACGCGGTGATGCCAGCCGGCTCGGCCGTGCTCTACCTCGGCTCGACGATTCACGCCGGCGGCGCCAATACCACCGCCGATGTCTGGCGTCGGGGTGGCCACGTCAGCTTCTGTTGGGGCTGGCTGCGCACCGAGGAGAACAACTACCTGGGCACCCCGCCCGAGATCGCCCGCACCCTACCTCGCGAGGTTCAGGAGATTCTGGGCTATGGGGTACACGACGCCATCGCCGATGCCGGCGGCTACCTCGGCGTGGTGCGCCAGGAGGACCCCATCGACCTCTTGGCCGACGGCCGACTCTGAGCCGGTCAGGGCTGGTATTGCTCCTCGATCGCCACCACGTCGCCGTCTTCGACGGTGAGCCACAGCCCGGGTTGAAACGGCCGGTCAAGTCGATCGGAAACCCACCGCGAATATTCGATGTCGGTGGCGGTGGCCGGGTCTCCCGTGTTCGCGAGCCAGTTGACTTGAGTGCCGGGCGCGACGTCGAGGTCTCGCACAACCTCGCGCTCGTTGCGGATGTGGTAGCCGTTCGGCGGCGGTGATTCAACGCCGTCCTCGGCTGCCGCCTCGATCGCAGCGATGCCGATGAACCAGCAGGCCAGATCGAAGCTCAGGTCGTCGTCGGATGCTGCATCGACGTAGCCGAACCAGCGGCCATCGGGTAGGGCACCGTCGCCGGGGGAACAACCGGAACCGCTGGCCCGCTCGATGACGGGAACCAGAATGCTTTCCCCGTCGCGGACGAAGTCGACACACTCTCCCTGCAGGAAGCTCATCATCTCGTCGCAGCTGCCCTCGAGCGTGAGTCGAAGTCGCTCGACTTCGGGAAACTGAAACGCGGTAGACGTCAACGCCGAGGCGAAGGCGGCGCTTCCACAACTGGTACCGGCGTTCGAGATCAGCGCCAACCGGTCCTCGAAGTCGACGATCAGGAGGTCGCCATCGAGCTCGGCCGATCGGATCATGCCCGCCGTCTCATCGGAGAAGAACGAAAAGGCGCCGGCCTCGCGCTCCTCGGGAGTCGGGCCCGCGACCAACGCGTCGAACGAGCCACGTATGGGATCGAGCCCGGCTGCGATCGTTCGCTCGTGGCGGCCGACCAAGGAGCAATCGGTGCCGTCGCCCTCGCTGAAGTAGACGAGCACCGTGGTGCTCGTCGGCTCCTCGGTCGTCGTCGAGCTCATCGTCCCCTCCGATGACGTCGTGCTGGATGACGTGGTGCTGGAAGGTGGCGTCGTCGAGGTCGATGTGGTCGATGCGGTCGAGGTGGTGGCGGTGGACGTGTCTTCGGAGCTACCGCAGCCTGACGCAACGAGCGCGATGGCGAAGACAGCGGTGTAGAGCACCCGGTTGAGCATGAAGCGACCTCCTCGGTCCGCCCCAGCGTTTCCTCACGCCGGGGGCCCGAACAGGGGCGAACGTCACGATCGTGTCAGCCTTCGACCCGACGCTGTCGTCATTTGGCCGGGGGCTTTTGGCCCTAGTAGTTTTTCCGAAACGCGGGTGGAGTGATCGAGGGAGGTCCTCCTATGCCCGAAACCACGCCCGATGACGCGGCGCTGCGCGCGGCCCGAGAGCGTCGGGTCGAGCTCAAAGGTGCGGTGTCCGCAGTCGAGATTGCCGCCGCCTCACCAATCGGGGATCCGAGCTGGCGCGACAACATGGCCCGCGCCCTCGACGAGCTCCGCATCGCCCTCGACCAACACATCGACGAAGTCGAGGGCCCCGATGGCCTCCTGGCTGAACTCCGCGACGCGGCGCCTCGGCTCAGCAACAAGATCGCCGTCGTGTCCGATGAGCACCCGGCCCTGTGTCGGCAGGTCGATGACGTCATCGCCAATCTGAAGGAATCGGCTGCGCTGGAACAGATCCGCAGCGATGCCATCGATGCCCTGGTTGCGATGGCCCGGCATCGCCAGAAGGGCGCCGATCTCGTCTACGAGGCGTATCACGTCGACATCGGCGGCGGCTGAAGCGCCGATCGATCGCTAGCTCCAGGCGCAGGCCAACAACGTTGCGATGGTGTCGTCGGCGATCTCTTCGCGGAAGGGTTCGACGATCCACAGCTCGTCCTCGTCGCTGAACACGCTGATCATGATGGCGACGGGCCCGCATTCGGTCTGCACCACGCCGTTGCCGCCCCGGCCGCCAGTGTTGGACCACTCGACCAACAGTCCGGTGTCGGCGACCCGCTCCCGGAATTCGGCCGGGGACCCGGGCCGACCCTCGGCCACCCAGTAGGCGAACGAGCCGGCCAACCAGAGCACGGCCAACACTGCGGCGGCGATGAAGACCTTGGTGCGTCCGCTCACGGCCACAATGGTGCCACAGGGGGCTTCCCCCTAGTCTCCAGCGATGGCTGATCGCGCGTACGACCCCGAGCTCGTCGACATCTTGCCCCTGCTCCCGACGGTGTCGGACTTCGGACCACCGGAGGCTTTCCCGGCCACCCGTGACCAGATGGCCGCCTTCTTCCCGCCCGCGGAACCGCGCCCCGATGTCGCCCGGGAGGAACGGCTGGTGCCGGGCCGCGACGGCGATCCCGACGTGCGGGTTCGCATCTACCGCCCGGCCGAGACGCCCGAAGCGCCAATGCCGGGCGTGTACGAAATTCACGGCGGGGGGTTCATCACCGGCAACGTCGACATGATGGATGCCTGGGCCGACAACGTGGCGGCCGACTTCCCTGCGGTTGTCGTCTCGGTCGACTACCGGTTGGCCCCCGAGAACCCATACCCGGCCGGCGTCGAGGACTGCTACGCCGCGCTCGTGTGGTTCGCGGCCAACGCGGCCGAGCTGGGCGTCGACCCCGACCGCATCGCCATCGCCGGGCAATCGGCCGGTGGCGGTTTGGCGGCTGCCACCACGCTGCTGGCCCGGGATCGGCAGGGCCCGAGACTCTGCTTCCAGCTGCTGGAGATCCCCGAACTCGACGATCGCCTCGACACTCCATCGATGCTGCAGTTCGACGACACTCCGATGTGGAACCGGCCCAACGCTGAGGTCAGCTGGGACTGGTACCTCGGTGCCGGCAACCCGGCGCGGGGGAGTGCCGACGTGCCGGCCTACGCCGCCCCGGCCCGGGCCACCGATTTCGGCGATCTGCCGCCGGCCTACGTATCGGTCATGGAGTTCGATCCCCTGCGCGACGAGGGCATCATCTACGCCATGCGCCTGTTGGAGGCCGGTGTCTCGACCGAGCTCCATGCCTACCCCGGCACGTTCCATGGCTCGGCCCTGGTCCAGACTGCGGCCGTCAGCAAGCGGTCGGGCGCCGACTCGATGGCGGCCCTTCGGCGCGGGGTCGGTGCCTGACCAACCGGCGGGAACGGACTTTGGTCTCTAGCCAAGGCGCCGGAATGGCGTACCGTGAAAGGTACCGTGACGAACTCAGAGAATCTGACGGCACCAGCGATGTTGCCCGATACCCATATTCCGGCCGGCTCCGTTGTGCCCTTGGGCGAGCGGATCCCGCTGCCCGGGCGCGGCGTGACCTTTGTACGCCATGCGCCCGGCCCGCCCGGGGCACCCACCATTTTGTTGCTCCATGGTTGGCTCGCGACCGGCGCGCTCAACTGGTACCGGTGTTTTGAACCGCTGTCCGAGCACTTCAACGTGCTCGCCATCGACCATCGGGGCCACGGGCGTGGCATCCGCTCCAATCGGCGCTTCCGCCTGGCCGACTGCGCCGACGACGCCGCCGCCCTGATCGATCAGATGAGCGCCGGCCCGGTCGTCGCGGTCGGCTACTCGATGGGCGGCCCGATCGCCCAGCTGCTGTGGCGCGAACACCCGGACCTGGTCAATGGCATGGTCCTCATCGCGACCGGCGCGGAGTTCGTCCCCGGCAACCGGCATCGTTATGCGGCCTCTGCGCTGTTGGTCGCCGCGGTCGGCACTCGGGTCGGGTCGGCCGCGACGATCGTGCCGCGCGGCATCGTCAAGGCGCTCCTCGGGACGCCCGACACCCGAGACCGGCCGAGCGATCTGACCGAGTGGGGCCGACAGGAGATGGCCAAGCACAGCGGGCGGGTCATGCTCGAAGCCGGCCATGCGGTCGCCAATTACAGCGCCAAGCGCTGGATCGGCAACATCGATGTTCCGACCTCGGTGATCGTGACCGAAGAGGATTCGGCCGTGTCACCCGAGGCGCAACTCCGGATGGCGATGGCCATCCCCGGCGCCCACATCAACCGCATCCCGCTCGGCCACGTCAGCTGCATCGATCCCACGTTCGGGCGGAAAGTCACCGACGCCTGCCTCGACGTCCAGAACCGGATCGATCTCGGGTACGACCCCCATCCACCGGATTACCACGACGAGCCATGAACGTGCGGCAGATCGCGGGACCTGATGCCGCGTTCCTCTACGGGGAGCGGCCCGAGTGGCCGTTTCACGTCTCGGCGCTCATGCTCATCGACCCGACCGGAACCGATCGGTTCTCGTTTGACGCGGTGGTCGACCTGCTCGAGCGCCGGCTCCACAAGGTGCCGCAGTTCCGGTGGAAGCTGGTCGAGGGTCCGTTGCACATGCGGCTCGACCGGCCGATCTGGGTCGACGATCCGGAGTTCGACGTCCACCATCACATCACCAAGATCGCCGTCCCCGGTCCCGGCGACGACCGAGCGTTGGGTGAACTGGTGGGCCGGTTGGTCAGTATCAAGCTCGATCGCACTCGCCCGCTCTGGGAGATGTGGTTCATCGAAGGCCTGGCCGACGGCCGGTGCGGGCTGTTGGCCAAGATCCACCACTCGATCATCGACGGCCAGTCCGGTATGGAGCTGGCCACGCTGCTGTACGACTCCGAGGCCGACCCCGAACCCGATCCCGAGCCCCCACCGTACGAACCCGAACCCCAGCCGGCCATGGCGGAACGCCTGGTGGTCGGGGCAGCCAACGCCACGCTGTGGCCGCTGCGAGCATCGCGCCTGACCCGGCAGATCGTGCGGCAGGGCGCCACGATGGGCCGTCACCTCCTGGGGTCGAGTGTCGCGGCGCAACCATTCCAGGCGCCCCGCACCCCGCTGAACGGGCGGTTGACCTCCGAGCGCTCGTTCGCCGATGCCGAGGTGTCGCTGGCGGAGGTGAAGCGGGTCAAGGACGCCTTCGGGGTCAAGGTCAACGACGGCGTGCTGGCCTTGAGCGCCAGCGCGCTCCGCAGCTACCTCCTCGAGCACGACGCGTTGCCATCCACCCCCTTGGTGGCGCAGGTGCCAGTGTCGCTGCGAAACAACGGCGGCGATGCCCGGGCCGTCGGCACGCAGGTCGCAGCGATGTTCTGCTCGTTGGCCACCAACGTCGGTCGGGCCGACAATCGTCTGAAGGTCATCCATCGCAGCACGGACAGCGGCAAGGAGATGCGCCGCCAGCTGACCGATGCCCACGAGGAGAGCCTGACCGATGCGCTTCCGCCCGCGCTCCTCGCGATCGCAGCGCGGGCCTGGAGCCTGGCCGGCCTCGACGATCGATCACCGCCGGTGTTCAACCTCATCATCTCCAACGTCGCTGGTCCGCCGTTCGATCTGTACATGGCCGGCGCCCGTATCGACGCGATGTACCCGATGGGCCCGCTGCTGGCCGGCTCGGGCCTGAACATCACCGTGGTGTCCACCGCCGATTCCCTGGACTTCGGGCTACAGGCGTGCCCGGCCCTCGTGCCCGACGTGTGGGACATCGCCGATCGCATCGGCCCGGCCCTCGACGAGCTCAGCGAGGCGGCCGACGCCGTCGAATCGGCCTGAGCTGGAGCTAATCGGGGGAGATCACACCGGCCAGTTCGAGGATGGTCGTCGGGGGAAGGTACTGGGTCGTGACCTTCCCGCCGAGCGGAGCCAACGCGTTGTCGATGGCGTTGGTGAGCGCGGCGGGGGCACCGATCATGCCGCCTTCGCCGACGCCCCGGAAGTCGTTCTCGCCCACGGCCGAGATCGTCTCGGTGTGGTGGACTTCGATGTCGGGAATCTCCATCGCGGTCGGGATGAGGTAATCCATGTACGTCGTGGCCTGCAGGTTGGCGTTCTCGTCGTAGACGGCGTGCTCGTACAACACCGCGCCGATGCCCTGGGCCACGCCGCCTCGCACCTGACCGTCGACGATGGCGGGATTGATGATCGGCCCGCAATCCTCGACGACCACGTAGCGCGGAATGGCCACTTTGCCGGTGTCGAGATCGATCTCGACCTCGCAGATGTGGGTGGCGCAGCTCCAGCCGCCGTCGGGGTTGCCGCCATAGGAGTGGGTGATGTCGAAGGCCACGCCGTTGGCGTCGGGCCCGGCCGCCGCGGCGACTTCGGCGAAGCTCAGTCCTCGCGCCGGCACGCCGGCCACATGGATGTTGCCGTCGGTGATCTCGATGTCGGTGGCCGAGGCTTCGAGCATGTCGGCCGCCTTGTCGATGAGCTGCTTGCGGACCTCGCGGGACGCGTACTTCACGGCGCCGCCGCCGATCGGGCCGCCCCGTGACCCCCCGGTGCCGGACAGCCCGAACGGGGTGCGTTCGGTGTTGCCCCACACGAGGGTGACGTCGTCGATGCCGACGCCGAGCTCGTCGGCGACCACCTGGGCATACGTCGTCTCGTGGCTCTGCCCGTGCGGCATCTGCTGGGTGTAGACCACGACCCTGCCGTCGGCCTCGATCGTGGTGCGGGCGTCCTCCGCGGCCAAGGCCCCGGCCCCCGGGTTGACGTAGTTGAAGAAGGCAGGTGGCCCCGGTGCGGCTTCGTGATAGCAGGCGATGCCGATACCCAGGTGCCGGCCCTGGGCTGCAGCCTCGGCCTGGCGGATCTCGAAGTCGGCCAAGTCGACGACCTCGAGCGCCTTTTCCAAGGTCTTCTTGGTCGACATGGTCTCGTCGAGTGGGGGACCGGTGAGCATCTCGGCTGGGAAGTCTTCAGCCCCGTACATGTTCTTCAACCGCACCTCGGCCGGCGACATCCGCAGCTCGCGGGCGACGATGTCGATGATCCGCTCGCGCGACCACGTCTCGTTGGCCCACGGCCCGCGGTACGCGACGTACTTGCCCTTGTTGGTGGCCACGACCCGGGCCCGCAAACCAAACGCCTCGAACCGGTAGGCGCCCGGCCACATCACCCGCTTCATCTGCGTGGTCATGGCGGCGCCGACCGGGAAGCCGGGGTAGGCGCCCTGGTCGATGATGAGGTCGACCTTCAGACCGCGGAGCGTGCCATCCTCGTCGACCGCGACGGAGATCGCCATGTCCTCCTCGCGGGCATGACCGCCGTCGGTCAGATTCTCGACCCGGTCCTCGATCCACTTCACCGATCGGCCCAGTTCGAGCGCGGCGAAGGCCAGGGCAATGTCCTCGCGGTGTACCGATCCCTTGGCGCCGAACCCGCCACCGATGTCCTGGGCCTTGACCGTCGGGTAGTCGTCCTTGCCCAACAGGCCCAGGCCGATCCGTTGCAGGTGCAGCATGGTCGAGCGGTCGGCTTTCATCTGGCCGACCGTGCCGCTGTTGTCCTGTTCGCCGAGCGAATCCTTGTTCTCATCCATGAACTGTTTGGCGGCATCGATGAACGCAGCCCGACGTTCCTTGTTCTGCACGAAGCCCTTGATCGATGCCCTCACCGACTCCTTGCGGGACAACGCGGCGGTGAGCCACCGCAACACATGGCTCGATTGGGTGGCGTTGTGGATGGTGAGATGCCCGGTGGTGGGATCGACCTCGATGACCGAGCCCCGGGTTTCCATCGGTTGGTTCGACTGCCGCTGACACGACAAGCGCTCGGTGATGACCCGATCGGCCGAGGCGAACACCGCATCGACATCGCCGTAGCTGTCGGATTTGTCGAGCAGGACGTTGCCGTTGGCCTTCTCCCAGAGCTGCGGCGAATCCGAGCGCAGGGCCGCACCGATCGAGCCCACGCCGGGAAGATCCTCGTAGTCGACCTCGATCAGCTCCAACGCGTCCTCGGCCTGATAGCGCGACTCGGCCAGCACCAGGGCGACCGGATCGCCGACATGGCGGACCTTGTCCGTACTGAGGGCGTAGTAGAGCGGCGTGTAGCTGCCCGGCAGCATCAAGAACGGCGGGAACGGGTTGGTGCCTTCGACGATGTCGGCCCCGGTGAAGACCGCGGCCACGCCCGGCGCCGACCGAGCGGCGCTGACGTCGATGCGGGTGATGCGGGCATGGGGGAACGAGCTCCGCAGGAAGGCGGCATGCAGCACACCGGGCGGGCTGATGTCGGCCACGTAGCGGCCGTTGCCCCGAAGCAGCCGATCGTCCTCGACCCGCTTGACGCTCTGCCCGACGAAGCCCAGGCCCGAAGTCTGGGTATCGGTACTCACTGGGCACCTCCGGCCATGAGGGTGACGGCGGTCTCGACGCCGTCGATGATCGATTGATAGCCGGTGCAGCGGCAGATGTTGCCGCTCAGCTCCTCGCGGATCTCGTCGCGGGTCGGGGACGGGTTCGACTCCAACAATGCGAGGGTGCTCATCAGAAAGCCCGGCGCGCAGAACGAGCACTGGAAGCCGTGCGATTCGTGCATGGCCTGCTGGACCGGATGCATCTCGTCGCCGGTGGCCAGGCCTTCGATGGTCGTGATCTCGGCGCCGTCGGCCTGGACTCCGAGCATCAAGCAGGAGCGGGCCGGCTGGCCGTCGAGCATGATCGTGCACGCGCCGCACACGCCGTGTTCGCAGCCCAGGTGGG
>JABDJW010000025.1 GCA_013002375.1 Acidimicrobiales bacterium
GGATAGCCATCGCGACGACGACGGCGAGGGAAACCAGCCTGCGTTGTTGGGTCTGGGCGGCCAGGTTCGCAGCATCGGCGGCCTGGGCCTGGGCCTGGGCCTTGGCCTCGGTCAGGAGGTCGGCTTCCTCGGGCAGAACGGAGAAGCCGCCGAGCACGATGGTCGTGCCGTCGAAGTCACGAACGCTGATCGGCGCGTCGACGTCCACCAAGCCGAGCACTTCGGGGATGCGCACCCGCAGCTCGTGATAGGCCTGCGCGGATTCGGTGGCGTGGATCGCCTCGAGAGAAGTCAGGAGATCCGGGTTGGCGATCGCCGAGACCGTCGCCGCGGCGCGGTCGAGTCGCTGGTTGGCTTCGGCCAGCTCCAACGCAGCGGTCGGGTGCGGCTCGGTGCCGGGGAAGCGGGTGAGCACCAGTGAGGTGTTGACGATCTCGTCGATGCGGGCCTGCATGAGCGCCGACAGCGAGTCGAGCGAGTCGATCCATCGGGTCAGCTCGGGGTCGCCGATGTCGCGGTTGAGTTGGCCGACGTCGTCGACCAACATTTCGGCCGTCGCATCGGCTAGTGCTCGGGCCCGCGAGAAGTACGCTCGCACCTCCTCGCCGGAGATCTCGCCGGTGTCGGACCGGGTGCGAATGTCATCGATGGACTCCAGCTCGCGCCGCAGGGCTTCGCCCGATGGTCCCCGTGCCGCGTCGTTCTGCAGCTCACTGATCGCGCTATCGACGAGGCCACGGATGTCCGACGTTGCCTGAATTTCGATCTCGGAGTCCATCATCGTGATGATGTCGTCGACGCTGACCCCACTCGCGCCGAGCCCGCTCTGGACTGAATCGAGCGCACTTTCGGCCGCGAGCCACATCTGCAGCAGGCGAAGATCGGCGATCCGTTCGATTTCGACCTCGATCAGGTCGGCTGAACGCTGCTCGGCTTGGATCTCGCGGTAGTCCTGCAGGGCCAGGAAACCAACGCCCAGGGCCGGGATCAGGACGGCGAGAATCAGCCAGACCCGCAGCGGAAAGGCGGGGAGACGGAGGGTGACGCGACGCAAGCGGGAGCGACGCGGAGGAACTCGCACCCCTTTCCATCGGCGGATTCACCAATTGCTTTACTTTTCAGCTACCAGCTGACATCCCAAAGGGACGCCACCGGGACGGTGCGCCGCGTCAGGGGTACGCCGCGAAGTTCTGGGTGACCCAGGTGATGTTGCCGTCGACGACGATGCCGAGTCCCACGTGGGTATAGGTCGCACGTGTCATGTTGGCGTAGTGCCCGGAGCTGTTCTCGAGCACGGATTGCGCCTGCGTCGCCGAACCGGCGTAGGCCACGTTTTCGGCGACCGCGAACCAGTTCCCCGGCGTCTGCTCGACGTAGTTCGGGTTGTGGGCCAAGCCCACCGAGTTCGCCATCTGTTCGCTCCAGGCCGTTGCCATCTCCGAGATCTCGACGCTGTACGTGAGCGGTTCGGCGCCGGCGGCGGCCCGAACCTCGTTGATGCGGTCGAGCATCGTTGCCGCGGCGGCCGGAATACCGGGTGCCGTCGTGGTTGTCGGCGGAGGCGGTGGCGGTGGTGGCGGAGGAGGAGGTGGTGGCGGCGGAGGAGGCGGGGGTGGTGGCGCCGTGGTTGTCGTGGGAGGTGGCGTCGGTGGGGCTGCCCCTCCGCCGAGCGAGTTGGGTGGTGCGGTTCGGGTGGTTTCGCAGTCGATCGTGACGACGCCGCCGGTGCAGCCGTCGGTGCCCGGCCCGCCGTAGATCTGGTCCTGCCCGATGTTGCCGTGGATGGAGTCGTGGCCTCGGCCGCCATAGATCACGTCGCGGGAGTTGCCGCCTTTGATGAAGTCGCTACCGGCGCCGCCATAGATCGTGTCCGGGCCGCGGCCGCCGCAGATGATGTCTTCACCGCCCAGGCCATAGATGATGTCAGCGCCGCGACCGGCATTGATCACGTCGCGGCCGTTGGTGCCACGCAACACGTCGTTGAACGGTGTGCCGACGATCGTGGCGGTGTGGCCGGCGCACTGCATCTCGGCTGAGGCCGGTGCGGTCGGTAGGAGAGCGAGGGTCGCGACCGTTCCGAGAGCGGCCAGAAAGCGCTTCATGACCCGGGTATCGGCCGTTGCGCTGATGCCCTGTAGTTCGTTGGGCCATATGGCCCAGAGGGGCCGCAGCGGGAGTGGTCCCTCATAGCGCCGGGCAGGCAACTAGCGTCGCCCGATGGACCGTCGAATTCTGAACCGTCGCATGTTCCTGTCCGACCTGGGCAAAGGAACGTTGGCGATCGCTATTCTGGGCGCGGGCGCCTGTAGCAGTGGCGCAACCTCGACCAGCCCGACCAGCGGCCCCGCCGGCGGATCCGAAGTGCCGCCGACCACGACCCGCCTGTTGGTTCCCTCCAGCACTGGGTCGGCGCCGACCGCGATGCCGGCCGCCGGTGAGCTCGACTGGGAGCGGGTGAACCTGGGATTCGTCTCGGCCTATGTTCTGGCTCGGGGTAACCGGGCGGCCATCGTCGACACCGGGGTCGCCGGGTCGGCGGCACAGATCGACGAGGCCTTGCAGGTGGTCGGACTCACGTGGGGTGAGGTCGATCATGTGCTGCTCACCCACATGCACGGTGACCACGTCGGCAGTGTGGGCGAGGTGCTGGACGCGGCCTCGGCCGCAACGGGTTACGCCGGCGCGGCCGACGTCGGAGCGATCGGTTCGCCCCGACCCCTCGAGCCGGTCTTCGACGGCGACGAGGTGTTCGGGCTTCAGGTCATCGGCACGCCGGGCCACACCGAAGGCCACATCTCGGTGCTCGACCGCGAGGCCGGATTGCTCGTCGCCGGCGATGCGCTCAACGGTGACGACGGGCTGATCACCGGGCCCAACCCGCAGTTCACGTCCGACATCGAACGGGCCAATGCGTCGGTGAAACGCCTGGCCCAGGAGCAGTTCGACACCGCGGTGTTCGGCCACGGCGACCCGGTCACGACCGGTGCGTCGGACTTGGTGCGGGCCCTGGCCGAGACGCTCTAGCCGGGAAGGCTTTGGCGGTCGAGGGTGAAGTCGTCGTCGACCGGCGCCGGTCGGGGCCGGCCGAAGTCGATGTCGTCGAGCCGCTGGCTCGGTCGTCGGGTTCGCCACAACTCGACCGGGCTGGTCAGGTGAAGGCCGGCGGCACCGCCGTCGATCCACCCGGTGGCTCGAATGGCGACGGTGGTCGGGGTGGTCGCCCGGACGCACAGGTCGCCGGTCGCCGGCACCAGCAGCTTGGTGGTTCGATTGGTACCGGGGCTGTACGTCGCTTCCCGGCTGGGCACCGCCGGTCGGGCGCAGGGCCGAATGTGGACCGACCCGTCGGTCGTCGGATTGCGGATCTGCACCGTCAACTCGAGGCCGCTGGCTCGTTGCGGCACCCCCGGGATCGCGGACAGGGCGACGCGCTGGAGCGTCGCGTCGAGCGTCGTGTTGATCAAGAGTTTCGGCTCGAGCAACCCGGCCTGGTTGGCGTTCGGCAGCGCGGCTTGCAGGTCGACCGAGACCGTTGCCGGCGCGGTGGAGGAAAGGCAGATTCGGCCGTCGGCGGTCGGCCGCACCAGCCGGAACTCGCTGGTGCTGATGGGCGCGGTGAACGCGAACCGGTCGGGCCGCCGCGGCGACCGCCCGCACGTGTGCGCGGTGACGCCACCGGTCGCACCCTTGCCGCGTGCGCTGATGTTGACCGCCACGGCCGCGGCACCCTGGAGCCGGTCGGGCAGTGTGATCGTGCGCGGGCGGTCGGGGCTGACCGTTATGGCATCGGTGAGGCGACGGGCATCGAGGTCGATCGAGCTCTCGCCATCCGCCCACCCCTGCAGGTCGACGCTGATCTGGGCATCGTCGGAGGTGTGGAGGCAGAGATCGCCGCGTGGTCCGAGTTCGGTGATCGCCAGGTTGGAGACCGCCCCGCTGCGATGGTGGGCCGAAAGCAGCGGCGTGGGCGGCCGGAGGGTGTCGCAGGGGTACGCAGTGATCCGCGCGAAGTTGCGTTGACCGTCGACCGTGACCCGAACGGCGGCGGCCCGGGCATCGTCGGGAACACCGGCTCGACTGGCGACCGGGATGCGCAGCACGGAACCGGCCGGTTGGATGGTCTGGAGTTCGGTGACCTCGCGACGCAGCAGCGCCAGCATCGCAGCGACCCCCTCGCGATTCAGGTGCATCGCGTCGTAGGTGAACTCGGTGCCGTGCGACAACGACGTCCAGTCGGCGATCGTCAGCTGGGGGTGTCGGTTCATGGCCCGGTGCAGGGCGGCATTCACGTTCGGGTAGAAGGGCACGAAGTGCTGGGTGAGGAAGTAGTCGTTCGGCGGCGTGTTCTCCGGGGTCGGGTGGCGAAGGCTGACCCAGATGATCTTCTGCGCGCCGGCGCGAAGCAGGCTGTCGACGACGGCATCGAGGCTGGCATCGAAGACGTCGACGTCCCAGCCCGGGAAGTTGTGACCCAGGCTCACGATGGCGATGTCGCCGACCAGGTGTGCATCGCGGTCGATGATGTTCGCGCCCTCGGCGGTGTAGATGCCGGGGAAGCCCGAGACCGAAGCGCCGAGATCGGAGAACTCGGCCCGGAATTCGGCGCCGGAGCCGATCAAGACCGAATCGGCCAGGAGTGAGATGCCGTACCCGTTCTGGGCCGCGACCGGCGCAGGGTGGAGGAGCGCCGCGATCAGGGCGACGACGAGCGCGGTGAATCCGGCGCGGCGCCCGATCGGCCTGCGGGACGGGTCTTGGGCCAACTCAGGCGGCGCGCAGCGTCACCGGCTCAGGGCCTTCAGGGCATCGTCGGCGTGGGTCATCATGTCGGTCTCGCTCTTGATGGCGGCCTTCACCACGAAATCGGTGCCGATGACGAACGTGGCCCGTTTGCTGGGCAGCGGTCCGATGCGCTTGACGCCGAACTGCTTGGCCACCGTGCGGTCGGGGTCGCTCAACAGCGGGAACCCCAGGTTGTTCTTGGCGTCGAATTCCTTCTGCCGATCGACCCGATCGGCGCTGATTCCCACCCGCTGCGCCCCGAGTTCGCTGAACTCTTGACGCAGGTCGCGGAAATGGCAGCTCTCCTTGGTTCAACCAGGCGTCATGGCCTTGGGATAGAAGAACAAGACGATGGGTCCGGCCTCGAGCAAGCTCGACAAGGTCACGGTTTTGCCGTCTTGATCGGTTGCGGTGAAATCTGCCACGCGATCGCCAACGTTCATGGTGCGAAAGCTAGCCGGAATCGCCCGATGGTGTCGGTATCGGGGTTCAGGCCGGCGGTTCGGGCTCCCACGGGGTTTCCAGAATTGCCGCGTCGGCGATGTTGTAGTCCCGCTCCTCGGTCTCGGCGGTCTCCTCCAACGGACGTTCGAGCTCTTGTTGCTCGAGGAACTGCTCGGTGTACTCGATCTCGGAGGTGATGCGGTCGAGCTCGCCGTCGGTCCCCTGATTGCGGCGGTCCAAGCGCTCGATCGCCTCTCCGGTGCCGTACAGAACGGCGACGTCGCCATCATGCATGGCGGTCCGGCCCGACGGCGCGCCGACCCAGTGTTTGTTCTTGCGGTCGATGCCGAGCACGACCACGCCCTCGTGCGGCAAGTCGAGATCGCTCAAGGGGATGTCGCAGAGCCAGTCGCCCTTGCTTATCTCCAGCTCGGCAACCACCCACGAATCGGCCAGGCGCAGCAGTCCGACGTAGTCGCGGGTGTCGAGATCGGTGAACCGTACGAGCAGGGCCTCGATGATTCGGGTCAGGAACCGGCTGGCGATGGCGGTTCGGGCGATCAGCCACAGGGCCAGGAGCCCACCGGTCAAGATACCGAGGCGCAGGATCGCGTCACCGGCATCGTCGACCTCGTTGAACGAGGCGAGCAGTGACACCAGCGCGGTGACCACACCGGCATTGCCCAAGAGCACCAGCGTCATGATGATGCGCCGCCGGACCGGATGGCCCATGACGCTCTCCGATTCGGTCGTCGTGAAGCCCACGCCACTGAACGCCGACCGGGCTTGGAACTCCGAGACCTCCTGCGACAGGCCGGTCAGGGTGAGCATGACGGTGGCCACCCGGGTGATGAGGAGCGACGCGAAGACGACGATGAACAAACTGAAGAGGCCGATCACCTCGACATTCTGGCACCGGCCGCCGAGTTCCCCGACCCAGCAGGCTGATCTGACGGTCCGTCAGATACGGTGGCCGGCAGGAGGTCCTTCGTGAATCCACCCCATGCCCCCACCGATGCTCCCGAGATCCCCAAGATCATCTCGGTCGACGATCACGTGGTCGAGCCCCCCGATCTGTGGACCTCCCGCCTGCCGGCCGAGTACCACGATCGTTGCCCCCGCATCGAACGCGACAAGGCCGTCTTCCACTTCGAGGGCGGCGTGTTCAGCTACGACAAGGGGGCCGACGCCGAGAACGGCACGTGGGGCGACTGGTGGATGTACGACGATCTCATCTACCCGATGCCCCGGGTGTCGGCGGCCGCTTGTATCGAGGGCGAGGTCGACAACACCCCGGTGACCTTCGAGGAGATCGACCCCAGCGGCTACCGGCAGACCGAACGCTTGGCCGCGATGGACGCGAACCATGTCGATGCATCGTTGTGCTTCCCGAACATCTTGCCCCGGTTCTGCGGCCAGGCCTTTCTCGAGCGCGACGACAAGGAGCTCGCGTTGCTGTGCGTCCAGGCCTACAACGATTGGATGATCGACGACTGGTCCGCCGGCGACGGCTACGGCCGGCTGATCCCGCTCACCCTGATCCCACTCTGGGATGCCGAAGCCGCGGCAGCCGAGGTCCGGCGCTGTGCCGACAAGGGCAGCCACGCGGTGGCGTTCAGCGAGAACCCGTTTCATCTTGGCCTGCCCTCGATCCACGATCCGAGCCGCTACTGGGATCCGTTCTTCCAGGCGTGCGAGGACACCGAGACCGTCATCAACATGCACATCGGCTCGTCGTCGAAGATGCCGTCGACCTCGCCGGACGCACCGTTCATGGTGTCGTCGACGCTCACCTTCTCGAACGCCATGGGTTCGTTGTGCGACTGGGTGTTCTCCGGCACGCTGATGCGGTTTCCCGAGCTCACGATTGCGTACAGCGAAGGCCAGATCGGCTGGATGCCCTACGTGATGGAACGGATGGACAAGCTCTGGGCCGAGCGCGGATCGCTCGAAAGCGTCGGCACCAAGCTGCCCGAACCGCCTACCACCTACCTGAAGAATGTGTACGGCTGCATCTTCGACGACGAGATCGGTCTACGGAATCGCGACGTGATCGGCATGTCCCAGATCACGTTCGAGACCGACTACCCGCACCTCGATTCGACGTTCCCCCATACGCTCGAAGTCGCGCAGAAGATCGTCGGCGAAGCCGGCCTCGACGACGCGGAGATCTACCAGCTGATGCGGGGCAACGCCATCAAGGCGTTCGGCCTCGAGCGGTTCGGGATCACCGAATAATGTGCGTCAGTCGAGGCTGAACGGCGGGTACTCGTCGGTGAGCAGGTTGGCGTAACCGCTGAACCGCTGGCCGGCCCGGAACACGCCGATGACGAAGTTGCGCATGCCGTGGGGATACGTGCCGGTGAACAGCACCGCGAACCAGGCGATGATCATCACGACGTAGGCGGCGATGAAGACGACGATCATGAACAGGCCGATCGGGATCAACATGAAGATCCGGAAGAACACCGTCAGCCGGTTGCGACCTTCGAGGGCCGGATTGATGTCGAGTCGTACCGCGTAGTTGCCCGGGTCTTCATTCTGCACCTCGAACTCGAACGGCGGGTACTGCTCGGTCAGGCCCAATGCGAAGCTGTAGGTCCGAGCGTTGTAGCGCATGGCCATCGTGATGAATCGGGCCATACCGTCGGGCATCTTGCCGGTGAACAAGATGATGAACCACGAGACGAACACCAAGATGTTCGACGCGTAGCTGAGCACGTTCGCCACGATGGCGTGCGGGATCACCATCAACCAGTGGGCGAGGGGCCGCCAGTTGGCGACCTCGTTGTCGTCGCTCGCGGCGAAGTACACCGGATAGTTCGCTGGAACCGCCGTAGCCATCGTTGTCTCCCGTCTCACCCGCTCTCACCATGGTAGGCCGGGGGAGCGGTTCGGGGAAAGAACGGCTAGCGCCGGGCCCGGGGCAGGCCCAGGTGTTGCTCCGCGACCAGATTGCGGGTGATCTGGCTGGTGCCGCCGTAGATCGTGGTGACCGGGGCGTGGCGCCAGTGTTCTTCGATGGAGCCGCCGAGCGGTGCGGCGTCGGCTCCGTGTTGCAGCAGACCCTCGGGGCCCATCAGATCGAGGATCCAGTGCGCGTGCTGTTTGTAGGACTCGCTGGCGAAAAGCTTGGTCATCGAGCCCTCGACCCCGAAGAAGTCGCCTTGCGCGGCCATCCACGCCGTCTTGTAGGCGAAGCCGCGACAGACCTCGATATCGATGCGGGCCCGGACCAGTTGCTCCCGCACGGTCGGATCGTCGATGAGGAGCCGGCCGTCGGCGTCGGTCGTGGTCCGGCAGTAGGTGATTGCGGCATCGAGCAGGGGAGCCGACGGGAACTGGCCGCCCGCGATGCCTCGCTCGTACTTGAGCGCGGCCTTCATCACCGCCCAGCCACCGTCGACCTCGCCGATGCGCCACTCGTCGCCGATGCGAACGTCGTCGTAGAAGGTGGCGTTCGAGCGCTCGGTGCCCATGGTCCACACCGGTTGAATCTCGATGCCGGGGGCGTCGAGGGGCACGAGGAACATGGTGAGGCCCTTGTGCTTCGGGACCTCGGCGTTGGTGCGGGTGAGCAAGATCACGAAGGCGGCCTCGTGGGCCAGCGTCGTCCACATCTTCTGGCCGTTGATCACCCAGTGGTCGCCGTCGCGCGCCGCCTTGGTCTGGGCCGCGGCGACGTCGGAGCCCGATTCGGGTTCGCTGTAGCCGAACGAGGCGAGTACCTCTCCCCGCAGGAGTGGCCCGGCGACGGTCTCCTTCAGGAAATCGTTGCCCAGCTCGAGCACCATCGACGCGACGCACACCGCGACGCCGAGGCCGTCGGCCGGCGCTCCCGCGAGCTGAAGCTCCTCGATCAGGACTGCCATTTCGAGCAGATCGCGATCGCCGCCCCCCAAATCGGGCGGGATCAGCTCCTCGGGCACGGCTCCCGACAGCCAACCCTTGGCCGCCATCTTTTGATGGAGATCCCAGTCGTGGATCGTGCCATCGCTGACGTCGAGGGTTTCGGGCGTGATGTTGGCGGCCAGGAACTCGCGCACCTCGGTGCGGAACGCTTCGGCGTGGGGTGGGAAGGCGAAGTCCATCAGCTCGCCCCGCCCGAGACCGGACCGAGCAGGTCGTCGGCCAGCGCCTGATACTGCGAGCCGGGTGACCCGGGCAACAGCATGCGACCCTTCACCCGGCGGTAGTACAGCTGCACGTCGTATTCCTCGGCATAGCCGTAGCCTCCGTGGAACTGCATCGATGCTGCGGCGGCCTGTTGGGCGGCATCGCAGCAGAACAGATGGGCCATGGCGGCCAGCTCGTTGGCCTCGGGGCGATCGGCGTCGAGCGCCCACACCGCCCGCTGGGCCAGCAGCGTCGCGCCCTCGATGCGGACCGAGGCATCGGCCAGGCCGTGCTGCACCGCCTGGAAGCTGCCGACCGGCACGCCGAACTGGGTGCGCTCCATGACGTAGTCGACACCGAGCTGCAGAACCTGGCGGCCCATGGCCGCTGCTTCGGTGGCGGTGAGGGCGAACCACTCGGCTCGGGCGCGGGCGATGAGGCGGGCTGCTTTGGCACCCGTCGCCAGCACTTTGGCTCCACCGAGCGGGCGGTCGGCGAGGGGAGCGGCAGCGGTGTTGGCCGGCGCGTGGGCCGGTGCTGGTACTTCGGCCAGCACCAGGTCGGTGCCGTCGAGGACCAGGATCACGTCGGCGACGGCGCCGGCGGGCACCAGGCCGGCCGTGCCGCCGACGGCGGGCCGGAGGGCAATGGCGGCGATCCGGTTCGACGATGCGATCGCGGCCAGCGTGGTCGCGTCGAGGTCGGCGGCGTGGGCCAGCCGTAGCGCGATGGCATGCTCGATCAGCGGAACCGGGGCCAGCGTGCGGCCGGCCTCCTCGACGACGACGGCCAAGGCGGCCAGATCGGCGCCGCCGCCCCCGACCGATTCGGGCAGCGCCATGCTCGGTGCGCCGGTCGCGGCCAGCTTGGCCCACAGCTCGGCGTCGAACCCGAGCGGCTCGGCGGCCCGGACGATCTCGGGTGGTGATTCGTTGGTGAAGAACGCAACAAAAACGTCCTGCACCGCTCGTTCGTCAGGCGTCAGGGCGAGCTGCATCGGCCCCGAGGTTACGCCGGACTAGGCGGTGGCCGCACCATCGATGGTGATCGAAGTGCCGTTGACATGGCGGGCCTCTTCGCTGAGCAACATGGCCACCATGTTGGCGATGTCCTCCGGCTCGCCTTGCCCGTCGAGCGACATCTGACGCAGCAGCAGCTGCATGTCGGCCCCCTCGGGGAATTGGGCCATCGCGCCATCGGTCATCGGGGTGCGGATGCCGCCGGGGCAGATGCAGTTCACCCGCAGTCCCTCTTTGGCGTACTCGATGGCCAACGAGCGGGTCATGGCCAACACGCCGCCCTTGCTGGCCGAGTAGGCCGCGCTGTAGGGAATGCCGGCAAATGCGGTGGTCGACGACATGTTGACGATCGCGCCGCGCGACTCCAGTAGATGAGGAATGGCTTCGCGGCACACGATGAAGGTGCCGATCAGGTTGATGTCGATGTCGCGGCGAAAGTCCTCGGTCGTGATCTCGTGACTGCGGCGCCACGTCTGCACGCCGGCGATGTTGGCCAGACCGTCGAGGCGGCCGAAGCGCTCGACGCACTCCAGAACGGCGGCCGCGACCTGGGCGTCCGACCGCACGTCGACCACGGCCGAGCCGACGTCCACACCCTGCTCGTTCAGGGTCACGACGTGGGCGTCGAGATCCGGTTGGTTGATGTCGAGCAGGAACAGCGATGCTCCCTCGTTGGCCAAGCGTTGCGCGCTGGCCCGGCCGATGCCGGTCGATGCTCCGGTGACCAGCACCACTTTGTCGTCGAAACGTCCCATGGATTTCCCTTGTCGTCCCGCCCGGGTTTCGGCTGTTTCTCCCGGCTTCTTTATCAGCCTTTTGGCCCAGTCTTCAGGCCTGCATTCTTCAGACGCCGCGGGAAATGTTCAAATTTCGAGGAATTTCGGGGTCTTGTGTTCTCAGCCGTCGACCGGTTGCCAACCGGCGTTGTGCGCGGCCGCCACGGCCTCGAGCTGGGTGTGGACCTCGAGCTTGCGCATGAGCGACTTGATCTGGGATCGCACGGTCGCGATCGACACGTACCCCCCATCGGCGATCGCGGCCGGCGATTGACCGCCCATGAGGCCGCCGAGCACCTGCTGCTCTCGCTTGGTGAGGCTCGAGAACCGGGCGGCCGCGGTCGCCGCCTGGCGTTGGTGCGAGGTGAGCAGTTGATCGTAGGCGGCCCGATCGGACCGGCCCGGCAACAGTTCGGTCCGGTGTTCGTTCGATGCAGGGTCGGTCGCCCGGTCGTCGATCGCCTGTTTGACCTGCTCGACCACCAGATCGATCGATTCGGTCTTCTGGATGACACCGTCGGCGCCGGCGGCCAGGCACTTGGCCAGCTCGACGTCGTTGTTGACACCGGTGAGCATCAACACAGTGGCGCCGAGTTCGTGCAGCGGTGCCACCAGGTCGGTGCCCTGTGGGCGATGATCGCCGAGCTGGAGATCGAGCACGGCGACCGCGGGGCAGAGCTCCTGGAGCTGTTCGACGATCGGATGGTCGACGTCGATCACATGAGCGGTGATGCCCTCGCCGTCCAATCCGCGCGCCACCATCTGGGCGAGCAGCAGGTGATCGTCGACAACCGCGACGACGGTCATCCCCGGCGGGCTCGGGATTCGTCGACCGTCAGCGGGTTGGTGAGGGGAGCAGGATCGGCCTGCGGGACGCCGGCCGGGTAGGTGATCGAGAAGATCGTGCCGCCGCCGTGGCGTGACATGACCTCGATGCTGCCGCCGTCGTCCTCGATGAGGGTCTTGGTGACGGCCAGGCCGATACCGGTGCCGCCGGTGGAGTGCCCTCGTTCGAAGATGCGCCCGAAGTCGCTCTCGTCGATGCCGGGCCCTTCGTCGCTGACCCGAAGATGGACCAGCCCGGCGGTGTTGCCGATCCATATCGTGATCGGCGCACCGGCGGCATGGCGAAGGGCGTTGTCGATCAGGTTCTGCACGGCCTCGGCGAGCTGGACCGGCCGGCCGTAGGCCCATGGCTCACCGTCGACGACCAACTCGATGTCGACGGCCGAGGCCGCGTGGCAGGCCACCATCGAGTCGACGGTTTCGGCCACGTTGAACGATCGGGCTTGCGCCTCGCGGTTCTTGGTGTCGAGGGTCGAGGTCAGGCGCTGCAATTCGGCCTTGAGGGCGGCCAGGAGGCCGGGATCGTCGTCGGTGCCGATGATCGACAACCCGCCGCCGATGGCCAGGGCGGCATTGCGGGCGTCGTGCACGACTTCTTCGTTCAGGCGCATGGACTCCAGTAGCCGTTCGGCGGTGCGGGATGCCTCCAAGCGGGCTTCGGCGGCCCGGGCCCGACTGGCCAACACGGCGTTGGAGAGCTCGACGACCGACGTGTAGAGCAACCCACCGATGCCGATCAGCCGCACGAGCTTGCCGGCCAGCGGATCGATTGCGGTCGCAGGGTTCACCGCCAGTAGCCCGTCGGCCACGCCCAGGCAGGCCACCGTGACGCCGAGCCAGGCGTATCGCAGGTCTCGGTCGCGCAGGCCCTTGGTGTAGACCGCAATGCTGAGCACCAGGAAGACCATGCTCGACAGGCCGAGCCACGGCAGGCCCCCATCGGCCGACCCGGCGGTGATGAATGCCTCGGGAAGGGGAGCGTAGGCGAACGCCACGCTGGTGGCGGCGGCCATGGTGAGGCTGCCAAGCAGTACGTGCCAGAGCCGGAGACCGGTTTGGATCATCGGTGTCATCAGTGCGGTAGCGATGGCCAACGCGAGGGCCAGGCGAAGCCCGAAGCGGGCTCCGGCCAGCGCATGGCCGGATTCCGACGCAGCGATCTCGAGCGGGATGAGTCCGAGCGAGATGACGGCCAGGATCGCGATGGCGAACGCGCTGAGTGTCGTTTGGCCGAATCGGCGGCGCTGGTAGAGGACGGCCATGGCGATGACCGCGAGGGCGATCACGACGGCATCGACGGCGCGTTCGAACCCGCCGACGACGTCGGGGTAGCCGCCATCGAACACGAGTGGCGTAGCGCGGGCCGCAGCGACGACGGCCAGGACGAGCACGACGAACCCGGCGAGTACAGGGAACGA
>JABDJW010000202.1 GCA_013002375.1 Acidimicrobiales bacterium
GGGAAGACGGTCCGCAGACCGGTCTTGGCCGTGACGCCGAGACCCTTGATCACACCGGGGACGAGGCCCATCTAGAACACCACCTTGAGGACGCCGGTGGCGACGATGTTCACCAGCGCCAGCGGGATGAGGTACTTCCAGGCCAGCTCTTGCAGCTGGTCTTCGCGGAAGCGGGGGTAGGTGAACCGGACCCAGAAGATCAGGGCCGACACCAGGAGAATCTTGCCCATCAGAATGAGCGGGCCGATGACATTGAAGATGTTGGAGGTCGGATCGATGCCCGGCACGTACCAGCCGCCCAAGAACAGCACGGCGGCAATGGCCGAGAACACGCCGGCAGTGGCGAACTCACCGATGAAGAACAAGAGGAACTTGATGCCGGAGTATTCGGTCATGTAGCCCGAGACGAGCTCGGATTCCGCGATCGGCATGTCGAACGGGGTTTGGGTGAGTTCGGCCTGGATGGCGATGAAGAAGATCAAGAAGCCAACGAACTGGGTCAGGATGTAGGGGTTGCCGATGCCACCCCAGCCGAAGATCTCGCCGTCGGCCTGGGCCAAGACGATCTTGTTCATGTTGAGCGTGCCGGCCTGGATCACGACGCCCAGTACGGCCAGCACCATCGGGAGCTCGTAGGCGATCAGCTGACCGGCGGCGCGCAAACCACCGAGCAGCGAATACTTGTTGGCCGACGACCAGCCCGCCATCAAGATGCCGATCACCGAGATCGACGCCACCGCGAGGGCCAGGTAGATACCGGTGTTGACATCGACGAACCACGCGTCGGGCCCCCAGGGCACCACGAGGACGAGCAGGAACGTGGACATCAGCACCACGAACGGTGCAGCCATGAAGACCCAGCGATCGGCCTTGGCCGGCACGATGTCTTCTTTCTGGATCCACTTGCCGACTTCGGCCAGCAACTGCAGCGAGCCATACGGGCCGGCTTCCATGGGGCCGAGGCGGCTCTGCATGAAGCTCATCATCTTGAACAGGTAGAGGTACACCAGCGTGCCGGCCGGCAGGAGCACCGCGACGAGCGCGGCAAAGACGCGAATGCCGGTCTGTTGCCACCAGGCCAGTTCGACCGCGAGAAGATCCATCCCGGGCACTAGCGATCGATGTCCCCGAGAATGAAGTACAGGCTGGCCAGGATCGTGATGATGTCGGGCACGTACACACCCTTGAGCAGCCACGGGCAGATCGACACGTTGTTGAACGACGCCGAGCGGATCTTCACCCGGAACGGCACCAGGCCGCCTTGCGACACGATGTAGTAGCCCATCGCGCCGAGCGGGTTCTCGGTTTCGACCCAGGCTTCGCCCGGTGGCACCTTGATGATGCGGGGCACCTTGGCCATGACCGGGCCCGACGGGATGCCGTCGAGCAGCTTGTCGACGATGGCGGCGCCTTCGCGGACCTCCTGCAACCGCACCCAGAACCGGGCGAACGAATCGCCATCGGGGTGGGTCCAGACATTCCAGTCGATCTCGTCGTAGACCATGCCGTCGGGGGCATCACGACGCAGATCCCAGTCGACTCCCGAGGCCCGAATATTGGCACCGGACAAGCCGTAGCTGAGACCGATGTCGGCGGGGATGATGCCGATGCCGCGGGTGCGCATCTGGAAGATCTCGTTGCCCTCGACCAGCGTTTCCATCTCGTCGCAGAACTGACGAACCCGACCCATTGCGGCCCGAGTGCCCTCGATCCAGCCGGCGGGTAGGTCGTCCTTCAGGCCACCGATGCGATCGAAGTTCGGGTGGAATCGACCACCGGTGACGGCCTCGACCTGGTTGACGACGAACTCGCGGTCGCGGAATGCGTAGAACACCGGCGTCGTGGCCCCGATCTGCACGGCCATGTCGCCGACGCCCAGGATGAGGTTGTTCATGCGGCTGAGCTCGAACAGGATCGTGCGGATCCACTTCGCTCGCGGCGGGGCCTCGACCTCCATGAGCTTCTCCGCGGCGAGGATGAACGGCACCTCGTTGGCGAAGCTGCCCAGCCAGTCGATGCGGTTGATCAGCGTGGTCACCTGCGGGTAGGTGCGCACCTCGGTGAGCTTCTCGTAGCCCCGGTGCATGTAGCCCATGATCGGTTCGGCCGCGATCACTTGCTCGCCGTCGAGCTTGGCCAGGATGCGCAGCGTGCCGTGTGTCGCGGGGTGTTGCGGACCCATGTTCAGGATCATGCCATCGGACTCGAGTTCGACGTTGACCCGCGCGTCGGCGGCCTGCTGGCTGATGTACTTGAGCTTCTCGGCGTCGCTTACGGCCGTCATGCCGGCGCCCCCTCTCCGTCCTTGGTGCCATCCTTGGCTTCGTCTTCTTCGTCCTCGCCCGGCAGGGGTTCGACGTCGACGATGCCGGGCCAGGGCTTCACCTGGCGGGCCAGCAGGGGGTAATCCTTGCGCATTGGATTGCCGATGAAGTCGCCGGGCAGATAGAGGTTGCGGAGATCGGGGTGGCCCTCGAACTCGATGCCGAACATCTCGCGCACCTCGCGCTCGTGCCAGTTGGCGCCGGCGTAGGTGCCGATCCAGGTGGGAACGCGAAGGTCGCCGTCGGGAACATCGGCCTTGACGTGCACGCCCCACTTGTCGGCCACGTTCAACACGCGGGCGAACACCTGGAAGCGAGTGTCACCACCGGCGTAGCCGGTCTCGGGGGTGGATGCAGCCGTGTCGTTCGGTTCGGCCGGATCGTCGAGGCCGAGTTCGATCTCGACCTCACTGTCCATCGAGCGGCCGTACGGCGAGGGCAACCAGTCGATGGCCGAAAGGAAATCGAAGTAGCGAGCCCGCAACTTGTTTCGCAGCACGTCGGCGGTGGTCGCCCAGGCATCGAGGCTGACCCGAATCCACAGGTCGTCGTGCGGCTTCAGGTGGGAGCCGACCAGAGCATCGCCGAGGTGCTCGGTGAGTTGGGCCAACAGCGCTTCGCGCTGCTCGTCGGGCGCGACCGTCTCTTCTTCTTCGGTGTCTTCAGCCATGAGTCACACCTCCAAGCCGATGTGAACATCCAGTGACGAGGGACGAGGAACGGCTCGCCAGCTCGGCTGCAGCCGTGGCGCGGGTCGAGACCGTCCTGCGGTCGGATCCCGCCTGCGGGAGGAAACTAGCCATCGATTGCACCTCCACCCACGACGATGGGGTCGCGACCGCGCCACTTCTCGACGATGTCCTCGTTGCGGATGCGCTCCTGCAGCAGGACGATGCCTTCGAGCAACGCTTCGGGCCGGGGTGGGCAACCGGGAACGTAGACGTCGACTGGGATGATTTGATCGATGCCCTTGGTGACCGAGTAGCTGTCCCAGTAGGGGCCGCCGCAGTTGGCGCACGAACCCATCGAGATCACGTATTTGGGCTCGGGCATCTGGTCGTAGAGCCGCTTGATCGACGGGGCCATCTTGTCGGTGACCGTGCCCGACACCACCACCAGGTCGGCCTGGCGGGGGCTGGCCGGCAGCGGAATGACGCCCAGGCGCATCACGTCGTAGCGGGGCGACACGAAGGCTGCGCCCATCTCGATGGCACAACACGCCAAGCCCCACTGATACACCCACAGCGAATACTTGCGGCTGATGTTGAGCAGTTCGGTGAACGGCTTGGGCATCTTGCCGTTTTCGACGAGACCCATGTCAGCGCACCTCCGCCGGGGCAAGACCGCGCGGGTCGTTGAGAACTAGAGCCACTTGAGCACGCCCTTGCGCCAGGCGTAGGCCAAACCCAGCGCCAAGATGAAGATGAAGATGGCCATTTCGATCAAGCCGAAGTAGCCGTAGGCCTCGAGACGGGTCGCCCAGGGGAAGATGAACACGGCCTCGACGTCGAACAGCACGAAGAGCAGGGCAAACACGTAGTAGCGGATGTTGCTCTGCGACCACATCGAACCCACCGCGTCGACGCCGGACTCGTAGGTCATCAGCTTCTGCTCGGATGGTTTGGTGGGGCGAAACAGCGCCGACAACCCAACGAAGGCGGCGACCAACGCGATGCCGAGCGCGCCGAAGATACCGACGGTGAGGTAACTGCGAAGGAAGTCGGACACGAGGGAGAAGACTACCGAGGGGGTTCAGGGCCCGCCAAAGCGGACCGGCCAAAGCGGAGTGAGGTCAAATCAGGGCAAAACTAGCCCTCCCAGCATCCGGGGCGGTCGATCGTGACGGGCGTAACAACTTCGTGGTGGCACCGCCACCGACCGAGATTCGAATTCTGGCCGGATTCCCACGTAACGTGGACAAAGCATCGATCTTGGAGGGCGCCATGCAACCCCGCTCGGCCCCGACGCCGCGACCGTCGCTCCACCGGGTCGCGACGCTCGCCTCCCTGTTCATCGCGATCGTCGTTGCGCTGGCCGGATGTTCCAGCGATGGCACGATCGATGCGGTCAGCGACACCGCCCCGCCGGCCCCGGCCGCCACCGGTGGCCGTGCCGCGTCCGACGCCGCGTCCGGGGACGACGATACTGCCGACACCACCGCTGACACCGCCACCGAAGTTCTCGGTGCCACCGAATCGACCACGACCGTCACCGCACCCACCACGACGGCCACCGTCGGCAGTACCGACGCGATCGACGAGGCCGGGACCGGCCCGACCAGCGCGACGACCACCCGGGCGCCGATCGTACCGGTGGGCAATCCCTCGCCCGCGGCGCCCGCCTCACCCGATCCTGCACCGCCGGCGACGACCGGACCGACCACGACCGCGCCGGCACCGACCAACCCCTCGCCACCGCCGACCGGGATCATTCCGGACCCCTCCGATGCCGTGATCGCTCCGATCACGGTGACGCCGTCCGCCGATCTGGTCGACGGCCAGATCGTCACCGTGGCGGCCACCGGGTGGGTTCCCCGGGCCTCGGTGTATCTGGTGCAGTGCGTCGGCGTCGCCGAGGAGACAACGTCGATCGACGCGTGCGACATCGGCCGGTTCATCAGCACCAGCAGCACCGATGGCGGCACCTGGTCGACCACGATGCGATTGCGACGCTCAGTCGATCTCGGCGACGCGCAACACGACTGCCTCCTCGAACCGTGCTTCGTCGGCGCCGGCTCGATCTTCGCCGACCCGCTCACCATCGGCCGCCACCCCATCAGCTTCGACCCCGACGCACCGGCCTTGCCCCGACCCGTGGTCACGATCGATCCACCCGACGGCCTGCGCCATCGCCAGCCGGTGACATTGCAGGGCAGCGGATTTCTCGCCCGGACCTACGTGAGCGTGAGCCAGTGCACGGTCGGCACGAGCGCATGCTTGTACGACGGCGTCGGCGGGCGCACCGACGGGCAGGGCACGATCACCATCGACGCAACCGTGTCCCGCTATGTCAGCGATGGACGCGACCTGATCGACTGCCTTGCCGTAGCCTGCGAGTTGCGGTTCTCCACCGACGATCTGAACCCGGCGCCGGTGCCGCTGGCCTTCGACCCGACCGAGCCGGCTCCCCCGCGGCCCACGATCACGGCGACGCCGTCGACCGGCCTGGGCGCCGACAACGAGATCACCGTCACCCTCGTCGGCATCGAGAGCTACTGGAGCCTCTCGTTGTGCTCGGTCGATCAGCCCTCGGTCTGCTCCTACAAGACTGCGGACGCACAACCGCTCGGCTCCACCGATCCGGTCCAGGTCGCCGTATCGGTCCACCGACTGCTGGTGCCCGACGGCGCGGGCGATCCGATCGACTGCGCGCTCGAGGAGTGCGAGCTCAGGCTCGACGCGGATAGCTACGGCGGCGTGGTGGCCCGGGCCGCCGTGTCCTTCGCCGCCGACGGATCGATCACCCTGCCCGGACTCACGGCGACACCGATCGCGAACCTCACCCACGGCCAGACCATCACCGTAGCGACCAACCCGATCGGCACGAACCTCGGCTATTTCACCGTCATGCAGTGCCTGAGCGACGGCCAACATCACTGCGAAACGGTCGCCGAGCTCATCGACGAAGACCGCGGCGGCGGGTTCTGGAGCGACACCATCTTGTCGACCACGGCCCAGGTGAAGCGCCGCGTGCCCCGGTGGAATGACTATGGCGACACCGCGACGTTGATCGACTGCGCCGTCGCCGGTTGCGAACTCCGGCTGCGAGCCAAGGGGCGCCTGCTCGACACGGTGCCGATCTCCTTCGACCCCGCAGCACCCCTACCGCCCGACCCGAGCTTGGCGGTCCGCCCCTCGATCGGCCTCGCCGATGGCCAGGCCGTCACGATCGAACTCGACCACCTGGACGGCTGGTTCTCGCTCCGCCAGTGCCCGGGCAACGAACCCGACAGCCAGTTCTGCCGGTACTTCGACCTCGGACCCGAGTTCGAGACCGAGCCGACCGGCTCGGCCACCCTCACCGCCCGCGTCCGTCGGATCCTGCACGACTACCAGGGCAATACCGTCGACTGCGGGGTCTCGAACGCTCGGTGTTCGATCCATCTCTCGGATCGCTTCTCTCGCCTCGTCGGTGAGGTGCCGCTGGCCTTCGATCCCGACGCCCCGCTCTACCCGGAGCCGACGGCCGAGATCGCGCCGGTCGACGACCTCGTCGACGGGCAGGAGGTCATGGTCTCGTTGGATGTGATCGATCACTATGCGGGCGTCCAGCAGTGCCCGGTCGGCGACCCGGGCGACCGCTGCGATTTCCCGGGCGGTCCCGAGCCGAACCCGGTCGACGGGCCGACCGACTTCGCCGTCGAGGTGTACCGATTCCTGCTCGACGACACCGACTGTGCCATCGAAGCCTGCGAACTCCGCGTCGGCTTCAATCCTCACTACCCACCGTTCACGCCCGTCGAGATCCGTCAACCCCTCACCTTCGACCCCGACGCCCCGACCCGGCCGCCGCCCCAGTTCACGCTCAGTCAGCGAACCGGCTTGCGCGATGGCGACACGATCACGGTCACTGGCGAGTCCTTCCGCGGCGGACAGGCGGTCGTGGCGCTCTGCGCCGACCCGATTCCGGACCCTCCGTCGGTCAGCGACCCGGGATGGAACTGCCGGCCGGTCGCAACGACGATCACGCCGGTCGAGGTGATCGACGGTGGGTTCATGACCGAGGTCGTCGTCGAGGCGCAGTTCACCGGCTCGGTCGCCACCAACTGCCGGGAGGTGCACTGCTACATCGTGGTCGCCCAGTTCGACTTCTTCAGGCTGCCGGCGCTGATCAGCGAGCCGCTCGAATTCGCACCTCTGGTCGAGCTGTCGGAATCGCCGGCCCAGGCCCTCGAGCGGGTGACCCACCTGACCACCTCCAGGATCAACCAGGCGCCACCGGCGCCGGGCACCAAGGTGGCCGCCCCCGCCGCGCCAACCGGGCCCGCGGCCACGACGCCAGCCGAGCCGGTCGACCCCGGCCC
>JABDJW010000219.1 GCA_013002375.1 Acidimicrobiales bacterium
ACCGTACCCCCGTACGCCTTCTCGCGGTCCAGTCGCCATCCCGGCGGCAGCGCGATGGAGCGGTCGGATTCGATGACGACGCGGTCGGCGCGGACTGCGGCCAGCAATTCGTCCCAACCATCAAACGGGTAAGGCGGATCGAGCAGGGCCAGGGTGAATCGATCGCCGTCTCGGGCGATGAAGCTCGGTGCATCGGTACGGACAATCGTGGCCCGATCGGTCAGCTTCGTCGTCGAGAGGTTGGTCTCGATGGCCGCAATCGCCGCCGGGTCGCGCTCGACGAACGTGGCGTGGGCGGCACCGCGCGACAACGCCTCGATGCCCATCGCACCGCTGCCGGCGAACAGGTCGAGCACCGTCGCGTCCTCGATCACGCCCATGCTGTACAGGGCGTTGAAGATCGCCTCGCGGACGCGATCGGAGGTGGGCCGCACGTCGCTGCCCTCGGGCGCCACCAACCGCAACCCACCGGCCTCACCCGCAACAACCCGCATCGTCAGGCCAGATCTTCTTCCGCGAGTTCGATGTCCCAACGGTCGAGACAATCGAGACACCGGTAGGCCACGATGTCGCCCGGCTTGAAGCCATCCTCGGGCGCGTAGGTGAGCAACCGGCACTCGCCGAGACAGTCGACGCAGGTGATGGATGCGGGCGGTTGCATGGCTTGAGGCTACGTCGGCCGGGGCCGTCGGGCGCGCTAGCGGCCGGTGAAGTCCGCCGTTCGGCGCTCGACGAAGCTCGCGATGCCCTCGGCATAGTCAGCGGTCTTGGTGAGCTCGGCCTGCGTCGGCGCCAGCGCATCGATCGCGGCCTGGTGGCCCTCGGTCACGAACCGGCGAGAAGAAGCCTTGGTGGCTTGCACCGCGGCCGGGGCTCCCTGGGCGATCCGTTCGGCGATCTCGATGGCCCGATCGAGTTGTCGCCCCAACGGCACGACCTCTTGCACGAACCCGCACCGGAGCGCCTCGGCGGAATCGAATTCGTCGCTGGTGAGCAGGTGGTACATGGCGTTGCCCCAGCCGGCCCGGTCGACGAAGCGAATCGTGGCACCACCGGTCGCATGAATTGCCCGGGCCGGCTCCAGCTGGGAGAACCGGCAGTTGTCGGCCGCGATCGCAATGTCGCCGGCCAGCATGAGTTCGAGGCCCGCGGTGTAGGTGATGCCATGGACCGCCGTGACGATCGGCTTGCGACACCATCGCTTCAGCCCGAACGGGTCGACTCGCGGCGTCGATGCCGGCGGAGCATCGGCGACATCGTCGACCGACCGGGTGCCCTGCTCCATCAGTGCGGTGAACTTCGGAAGATCGAGCCCGGCGGTGAAATGGTCGCCGTGACCGAAGACGACACCGACCCACAGGTCGGGGTCGTCGTCGAGGCGGGTGAAGGCATCGACCAACTCATCCATCATCGTCGGGGTCAGACCGTTGTACTTGGCCGGGCGGTTCAGACCGATGAGGAGCAGGTGACCGCGGCCCTCCACGCTGACGGAGCCTTCGGATTCGGAAGCGGTCGGTTCGGCGGCGTTGGTCATGGGCGCAGTCTAGGAAGGGCTTGCCGGAGCGGCGAGGCAGCCGAGTACGATTGCCGGGTCCCGCAACGAGGAATCGGTGGAAGCGCAGCGCATGTTCGACGAAGACGACGACAAAGAGCCGTTCCTGCTGGTGCTCGGGGTCTTGGCCGGGGTCCTCGCCATCGTGAGCTGGTGGTTCCTCGACGGCCGATCCGACGACGGCCCGGTCGCTGCCGAGCCGGTCGTCGAGTCGCCCGAAACCACGGTCGAGGGCGAACCGACGCTGACCGCGTCGGACGTCACGATCACGCTGGGCGCCGACGCGATCACCCTCGACGGTGTCGTGCCCGACGCCGCGACCTCCGAAGCCATGGAGGCCAAGGCCGTCGAGGTCTTCGGCGAAGGCAACGTCGTCAACAACCTCACGATCGATGACACCACCACAACCGCCGGGGGCACGGTCACCATCGTCGGCACCGTGGGCGGTGAATCCTCGCGCGAGCGCGTCGTCGACGCGTTCGCGCCGCTCGCCACCGGTGCCGGCTACGAGGTCGACGACCAGATCCAGGTCAATGAGGTCGTCCCAAGTGCGGTGGTGATGGCGATCGACGGCGACACAGTGACCCTCACCGGCGCAGTGCCCGACGAGGGCACCAAGGGCGAGTTGAACGGGCTGGCCTCGACCATCTTCGGCGCGGAGAACGTCACCGACGAGCTCACCATCGACCCGAACACCACCACCGAAGGCGGATCGGTCACGATCGAGGGCGAGATCGCCGGCCAGGGCAACGCCGACCGCATCCGCAACGGTGTCGCCGCCGGGTTGACCGGTGGCAGCTACGCCATCGACGATCAGTCGACCGTCGGCGAATCGACCGTCACCGTCGAACTCAACGACCTGTTCAGCCTCGACCCCATCGAGTTCGACTCCAACAGCGCCGCGATCCGGCCGTCGGAGGAGGACACCCTCAACCGGGCGGCCGAGATCCTCCTGGCCAACCCCGACGTCTCGCTCGAGGTGCAGGGCCACACCGATTCCACCGGTCCTGCAGATGGCAACCTGGTCTTGTCACAGACCCGGGCCGATTCCGTGCGCGCCTATCTCGTCGGCCAAGGCGTCGCCGAGGGGCAGTTGACCGCGGTCGGCTACGGGGAATCGCAGCTGCTGATCGAACCCGACGACACGCCCGAAGCCCAGCAGTCCAACCGCCGCATCGTCTTCATCGAAACCAACTAGCGCCGCCCGTTCCTCAGCCTGAACCAGCCCCGAATCCGCGAACTGGTTGGAGATATCACGCGATGACGTCGGATTTTCCAACCAGTTCGTGCGCAACCCCGAACTGGTTGGAGATATCACGCGATGACGTCGGATTTTCCAACCAGTTCGAGAGCGGCCGGGTCGGGCTAGAGGGCGCCTTGGTCGCGGGCTTGCCGGCGGAGCCAGCGCCATTGCAGGAACCGGCGGCCGACGGCGGCGATGTACAGCACACCGAGCACGACGATCAGGAAGCCCACCCAGGCGATCCACGCCACCCAGACCAGGACACCGACAACGACTATCGCTGCGCCGACACCGGCATCGACCGCGAGCACCTGCAGCCAGTTCGGGGCCAACGCGGCCGCCCTGAACGGTTGAGGCCGGAACGGTTGGGGCGGGTCGGTCATGATTTCAACAAGTAGTCGGCTTGGTCCTCGCCCAGCAAGAAGTCGATCTCGGCCGCAAGCTCCGGATACTCGGCCATCGACGGGTCGGGGTCGACCAGCCCGTAGGCGACTTCGCGGGCGATCTCGACCCACGCCTTGTCCCGGCGCAACGACGCCAGCTTGAGGTCGTTGCGCCCCTTCTGCCGCTCGCCCATGATCGTGCCCTCTCCCCGTAGTTCGAGATCGACCTCGGCCAGCTCGAACCCGTCGGTGCTGGCCACCAACGCTTCGAGTCGAGCCTCGCCGTCCGCGGTCGTGGCCTCCCCCAACAAATAGCACTGCGAAGCATGCTCGCCGCGCCCGACCCGCCCCCGCAGCTGATGGAGCTGGGCGATGCCGAATCGAGCCGCGTCCATGATCACCATCACGGTGGCGTTCGGTACGTCCACACCGACCTCGATCACCGTGGTGGCGACCAGGACATCCAGATCGCCGTCGCGGAACCGGGTCATCGTGGCCTCCTTGTCGGCCGATGACATGCGGCCGTGCAGCAAGCCGACCCGCAGATCGTGCAACACCCCGTGCGCGAGTTCGTCGTGGGTGCTCTCGGCCGAAGCAACGTCGAGCGCCTCGCTCTCCTCGATCAGCGGACACACCACATAAGCCTGGCGCCCCTCGTCCACCGCATGGCGCACCTGCCGCCAGACCACGCCATCGTCGGGTTCCCACCGCGTCTCGATCGGGGTCCGTCCGGGCGGTAGTTCGTCGAGCACCGAGACGTCGAGATCGCCGTACACCGTCATCGCCGCGGTACGCGGAATCGGTGTCGCCGTCATCACCAGAACGTCGGGCTGATGACCGTCGACGTTCTTGTCCCGCAGGGCCGACCGCTGTTCGACCCCGAATCGATGCTGTTCGTCAATCACCACAACGCCGAGCGACGAGAACTCGACAGCATCCTGGATCAGCGCGTGGGTGCCGATCACGAGGTCGACCGTGCCATCGGCCAGCCCGACCAGTATGCGCTTGCGGTCCGCAGCCGGCGTTCGGTTGGCCAAGAGCTCGACGGTCAGCGGCCGCGCGTTGAGCAGGGTCTGGCCGGTGTCGGGCACCTCCATCCCGTCCAGCAGCGCGGCGATGCCGAGGTAGTGCTGCTCGGCCAGCACCTCGGTCGGTGCCATCAGTGCGCCCTGGTGGCCACCCTGTACGCCCGTCAGCAGGGCGCTCACCGCGACGACGGTCTTGCCCGCGCCGACATCGCCCTGCAGAAGCCGGTGCATCGGGGCCGTCGCAGCAAGATCGGCCTCGATCTCGTCGATCGCCCGGCGCTGCGCCCCGGTCAGCGGGAAGCCGAGCCGGTCCTGGAAGGCGGGCACCAGCGCACCATCAAGATCGTGATGCACGCCGACTTCGGTCGCTTCGAGCATGCGCTTGCGCTGCACCAGCTTCACCTGGATACGCAGCAGTTCGTCGAACACCAGACGCTTTCGCGCCGACGACACCTCACCCATCGTCTGCGGCGCATGGATCTGGGCGATGGCGCTCGACCGATCGATCAGGTCGAGCTGTTCGAGCACCTTTGGCGGCACCGGGTCGGCGAAGCCTCGGGGCCGGCACTTGACGAGGGCATCCTCGACGAAGCGGGCCAGATCCCAGGTCATGAGCCCGGCCTTCTCGGACTGTGGGTACACCGGCAGGATGCGCCCCGTGGCCTTCTGCCCGCCGCCGGCCACGAGATCGACCACCGGGTTGGTCATCTGCAACTTGCCTCGGAAACTCTCGAGCTTGCCGAACACGACCGCCTCGGCACCGATCTCGAGCTGGCGCTCACGCCACGGCTGGTTGAAGAAGGTCAGGCCCATACGGCTTTCGCCGTCGGACACCGTGGCCTCGACCATCGTCCGGCGATTCCGGGTTCGGCGGCTCGAGACCTTCTGCACCGTGACGAAGACCATGCCTTCCTCGCCGACCGGCAGCGAGTCGATGGTGGCCTCTCGGGTTCGATCGAGGTAGCGGCGCGGGTAGTGGGTCAGCAGATCGAACACCGAGGTGATGCCGGCCTTGGCCAGGTTCTTAGTCGTCTGGGGGCCGACCCCTTTCAGCCGCTCGACCGAGAGGGCGTGCAGATCGGCAAACGTCAGCGGCGGATCGCCAGCCGGCATCGGAAGCGCTCGACCCCTACTCGATGCCGAACGAGAACGGGTACAACGGCTGACCGCCGTCGTGGGTTTCGACCTCGACATCGGGGTGGTTGGCCTCGACCCAGGCCACGACCGCAGCAGTGTCGCCCTCGCTGGCATCGGCCCCGGCAATGACGGTCAAGATCTCGTGATCGTCGGTCAACAATAGATCCAGCAGGCCGGTGGCGGCGGCAACCGACGAATCGCCCTTGGCGCGGATACCGGCGCGATCGAGGCCGATCCATTCGCCCTCGGCGACCGGGCCGATATCGCTGGTCGCGTCACGCACCGCCTTGGTGACTTCGCCGGCCACCACGGATTCGGCTGCGGCCCACATGGTTTTACCGTTGTCGACCGCCGAGCTCTGGGGATCGTATTCGAGCAGCGACGCAAACCCCTCGGCAATGCTGCGGGTCGGAACGACGGCGACGGTCTTGTCGCTCTGGCCGTTGACCTGTTCGGCCACCGCGATGATGTTCTTGTTGTTGGGCAAGATCAGCACTTCGTCACAGGGGATGGCCGCCACCGCTTCGAGCAGTTGGGCGGTGGAGGGATTCATCGTTTGGCCCCCGACCACGACGTGGTGCACCCCCAACGACCGGAAGATATTGGCCACCCCGTCGCCGACGGCGACCGCGACGACGGCGGTCACCGCCCCCTCGGGCAGGGGGGCAATCGCCGGCGCAGTGCCCAGCGCCTCGCTCACCCAATCGCTCTCGGCCACTTCTTCCAGGAGGTCGGTGATGCGGATGCGATAGGGCCGCCCGACCTCGATGCCGGCCTCGATCGCGGCGCCGATGTCATCGCTGTGCACGTGGCAGTTGTAGGTGCCGTCGCCGCCGACGACGACGATGCTGTCGCCGATCTCGGCCCACCGATCCTTGAAGCCATCGATGCGGTCGTCGGGCGCGTCGAGGAAGTACATGACTTCGTAGCGAAGCTCGGACACATCCTTGGGTCCGTCGCCGCCGGTCGAGGCCGACGGTGCCGCGACCATCGGCAGATCAGCCGGAACGTCGGGCTCGGGAATGGCGCGTCCGTCGAGCACGAGGAGCGCGGCGTCGAGGAACAACAGGAATCCCGCGCCGCCGGCGTCGACCACACCGGCATCGGCCAGGACCGCCAACATCTCCGGCGTGCGAGCCAACGCGTCGGCCGCCTGGGCCCGAGCGGCATCGACCACGCCGATCAGGTCGGGTTGGTCGGCCGCGGCGACGACCGCTGCTTCGCTGGCCTCGCGGGCAACGGTGAGGATGGTGCCCTCGACCGGGTTGCCCACCGCGCCGTACGCCGCCTTGGCCGCTGCTTCGAGCGCAGTGGCGAAGGTCGGGCCGTCGAAGGTCGGGGCCGCCGCGAAGCCGTCGGAGAGCCCACGCAGGAGCTGGCACATGATCACGCCGGAGTTGCCCCGGGCCCCCATGAGCGAGCCGTGGCTGACCGCCGCGCAGGTCGCCGCCATGTCGTCGGCCGCACCGTCGAGTTCGGCCACGACCGAGTCGAGGGTGAGCGCCATGTTGGTGCCGGTATCGCCGTCGGGCACGGGATAGACGTTGAGTCGGTTGATGGTCTCGCGGTGATCGGCGAGGGCATCGCGGAACGCCAAAACGATGGCTCGAAGCGTTGAGGCGTCGGCAACTTGAGTCATTGGCGGCAATCGTAGCCAGTTGGGCGTGTTGGACGCTGCAACGGCTACGATCTTCGCCTATGCAGGGCGTCATCAAATCCTTCGATCCCTCCACCGGCGACGGCGTCGTGGTGAGCGATACCGAGCTCCGCGACTACGACCTGGCCGTCAACGCCCTCGAGGGTTCGATCTTCCGCATGTTGCGCCAGGGCCAGCGGGTGCTCTTCGAACTCGACGGGGAAGGACGGGCGACCGAACTCCGCCTCGGCTCCGAGGTCGACTTGGGCACCCCAACCGATCTTCCCGGCTTCTAGCCCGCGTCCAGCAACCATCGCGCCTGCCCTAGCCTGTCGCGGTGGGTTCCTCGGCCTCGTTGCGCAACCTCGACTCCCCGCGACGCAACCTGGGCTCCCCGCTGCGGGTCCTGATCGTGTGGTGCCTGCTCTTCGGCGGCGGCATCGGCTTTGCGCCCGGTGCGGCCGGCCAGAACCAAACCGACCTTCGGGGCGGCGGTCGTCTCGGCCTCACCGACGGCCAGACTCTGCGACTCCGGGTGATCGATCCGGTGGAGGGTATGAAGTTCCGGCTCTGTCCTCGTGATGGCCGCATCGGCCGCCGGCAATGTGTCCGGCTCGCCGCCGACGACGCCCGCGTCTCGGGCACCGGCCAGTTCCGAGCATCGGTGGCGGTACCCGATCGAGCCGATGGCATCGACTGCACCCGGGCCCGATTCGCCTGCGAGATCCGGGTGTACGGCCCGACCGGCGGCGCCCTCGATCGCATCGCCGTCGACTTCACGCCGCCGGTCGTCTGCGGCACCGAACAACCGGTTCCCGCCGACCGAGCGTCGCTGGCCGGCCTGATTCGGCTCAACGCGGCGCTCACCCACCCGGACCTGATCGACGTCGTCACGTCGTTCTCGGTCTGGATCGAGGGGTATGGCGAGATCGCCGCGACGCGCCCGAACAAGCGGCTGGTCCCGGCCTCGAATCAGAAGCTCTACACCGCGTTCGGCGCCTACACCCTGTTGCCGGGCGACCACACGTTCACGACCACCATCGGCGTGGCCGACACCGACCTCGTGCTCATCGCCGGCGGCGACCCGACCCTCCGCCGCTCCGGCGAGCACTCGATCGAGGCGCTCGCCCAGATGGTCGCCGAGTCCGGAATCACCGAAGCGCCGCGGCTCGTCATCGACGCCAGCCGCTACGACTCAGGCACGACAGCCACCGGTTGGCCCGACTGGACGGTTCCTCGCTACGCCGGGCCCTTGTCGGCGTTCACCCTCGACGACAACGACTGGACCGACGATGCCGACTATGTCGCGAACCCGGCCCTCGGCAACGGCCGAGAACTTCAGCGCGCCCTGGAGGAAGCGGGTGTGATCGTCGACGAGGTCGTCGTCGAGGGTGCGCCGTCAGGTGTCGAACCGATCGGTGCCCTCGAGTCCGCCCCCCTTCCGCAACTCCTCGACCGCATGCTGCGATTCAGCGACAACGAGATCGCAGACAACCTCATCCGTGAGATCGGCAAGGTGACGAACGACGAGGGTTCGATGGCCGGCGGTATCCGGGCGATCGACACCCAACTCGGCGCTCGATGCGCCGGCGCGCAGGGCACGGCGCACGACGGTTCGGGGCTCTCGTACGCGAACGCTCGCTCGGCCCGTGAGTGGCAGCAAATGCTACGCATGTTCCGCACCGAACCATGGTTCGACGATTTCTGGTCCCACCTCCCCGTCGCCGGTGGGTCGGGGACGCTTCGGCGCCGCTTCGGCGCCGACGAGACCATCTGGAACGTCCGGGGCAAGACCGGCACGGTGTTCGGAGGCCGAGCGCTGTCGGGCTACGCCACCACCGTCGGCGGTCGGCCCATGGTCTTCTCCATCGTGATCAACGGTGACAATGCGCCGGCGGCCGATGCCCTGGACGCCATGGACGCCGTCATCAGTGCTGCGGTTCGTATCGACGCCGAACCAATCGCCGCCACCGCCTGACCCGAACAACTGACTCGACCGGCTGGCCAGACCGCCTGGCCCGACCGGCCGGACCAATTGCATCGCGCGAGGCGGTCTGGTGTCATGGATACCTGATGCAACGTCAACCGCCGCGGGCCCTCGGCCACGAGCCGGCCCTTGACGGGGTGCGCGGGTTTGCTGTGCTCACCGTCGTCGTCTGGCACTTTGGCCCGATCTACAACGAGGGACCCCTGCCCTGGATGCGGGCCGGCCACCTGGGCGTCGATCTCTTCTTCGTCCTGAGCGGCTTCTTGATCACCGCGTTGATGTTGCGGGAGCGCAACGAGACCGGAGTGATCAGCTTCCGCGGGTTCTATCGCCGCCGCGTGTTCCGTCTCCTGCCGGCCCTCGCGGTCTTCTTGCTCGGCCATCTCCTCTTCGCCCTGACGTCCGATGTCGAGAGCACGCTCTTGTCGCCCGGGACCGAGCTCAGGAACGAGATCCCCAGTCTGCTCGGCGCACAGTTCTTCGTCCTCAATCTGTTGCACCACGTCTGGGACTTCACCATCACCCTCGGGATGTCACACCTCAGGTCGCTCTCGGTCGAGGAGCAGTTCTACCTCGTCTGGCCCACGGTGATGGTGCTGGTGCTCAGCGGCCGGGCCCGCCCGTCGCGCCTGATCAGCGCAGCGATGAGCACCACGGTTGCGCTCACCGCCTTCGGTTACACCTGGGACGACCAAGCGATGGGCATCCGCCTGGCCCTGTCGGCTGCGGTGGCACTCGCCGTGGGCGTGGCGCTCGAGTCGCTTCGCGGGCGCCACCGCGATCTGTGGATCAGCGGGCTGTTCCTCAGCATCGTGGCTGCGGTCAACCTGTACCGCGTCGGCGCCTACGAGGGCCCGCTCGACCTGTTCGGGCTGTACACCGGCACGCTCAGCCGGGCTGACCAGTTGGTCATCGGCGCACTCCTGGCCGTGCTGTGGACCGGCCGCTGGATCCCTCGCCGGGCGCCCGGCATCGTCACCCTCGGCGGTTGGCTGGTACTGCTGTGGGCGATCTGGCAGAAGGACTTCACCACCGGCTTCTTCCCCAACGGTGGCTGGACGGTCGTGGCGTTGGCCGGGGCCGCCATCATCTGGGGGTCCCTCAATGCCGAGGGCACGGCCCAAGGCCTGCTTCTCAGCCAGGGTTGGTTGCGCTCGATCGGCAAGGTGGCCTACGGGCTCTACCTGTGGCACGGGTTGATGCTGGAGGTCGTCGAGGTGCACTTCGACGGCCAACCACTCTGGATTCGGGCCGTGCTCGGGCTCGGATCGTCCGCGGCGATCACCGCTGCATCGTGGCACTATCTCGAGAAGCCGATGCTCGCGTTCAAGCGACCGAAGGCCGAACGCAACGCCCCGGCTGCGGCAGCCGCCTGATCGGGCCGGGAGCAGCCGAAAGCTAACGGGGGACCGGCACCGTGACCGTCCCGCCACCCCAGCCCGACAGCTGGTCGCGGCCCTCGACCGTGATTTCGGTGATGTCGTCGGGAATGGCCACGTCGCGAAGCGAGCGGGTGAACGGCTGCTCGGCGGCGTGGTCGTGGGCGAGAACCCGCACGCCGAGCTCGGTGCCATCGGGCGCCAACACCCGCCAGGCATCCGCGTAGCGGTCCGCCGAGTCGTAGGGCGACGACATCGTGGTGTAGATCCAGAACAGCCCATCATCACGAGGCTCGACGACCACCTCGAGCACATCGGGGAACAGTGTCTCGGCGCTGGCCGGATCGATCGTGACCGCCGGCTGGGAATCCTCCGGCGACCGCGCCGGCACGGGCAGCTCCGCCGAGCCGACCGGCGTCGAATCGACGTCCCCGTCGCCGGTCGGAAGGTCGCGGAACAGCACGACCATGGCGATGATCACCAGCGCCATGGCCGCGGCGGCACCCAGGGTCAGGCCGACAAAGGCCCGGGCGTAGCTGCCCGCGCTGCGTCTCATGCCCGTCAGGCTATGGGGTGGTGACCCAGGACCGGGTTACATCGCGGCGGCGATGCCGAGTTCGGCGTAGCCCTTCTCGTCGTAGTTGGCCCGGAACATGTCACGCAGCTTCGCGGCCGCCTCGTCGTAGGCCTCGGGATCGTCCCAGGTGTTGCGAGGGTTCAACACCTCGTCGGGAACATCGGGACAGGTCGTCGGCATCTTCAGACCGAGCGTGGGTTCGATCTCGGTCGGCACTCCGTCGAGGTCGCCGTCCAGCGCGGCGTCGAGCAGCGCTCGGGTGTGCTTGAGCGACATCCGTTCACCCTTGCCGTACGGCCCACCCGTCCAGCCGGTGTTGAGCAGAATGCAACGGGTCTGGTGTTGTTGCATCCGCTCGGCCAGCAGTTCCGCGTACACCGACGCCTGTTGCGACATGAACGGATCGCCGAAGCACGACGAAAACGTCGCTTCCGGTTCGGTGATGCCGACTTCGGTACCGGCCAGCTTCGAAGTGAACCCGGTGACGAAGTGGTACATGACCTCTTCAGCGCTGAGGATCGAGACCGGCGGCAACACACCGAACGCATCGGCGGTGAGCAGAACGATCGTCTGGGGGTGCGGGCCGCGGGCGCCTTCGGCGACGTTGGGATTGCAGGTGAGCGGGTACGCGAACCGGGTGTTCTCGGTGATCGAGCCATCGGTCAGATCGAGTTCTTGCGGATCGGTTTCCGCCAAGGGCTTGCCCGGCAGGGCCGGCACGTTCTCGATCAAGGTGCCCTTCATCGACAGCGCAGCCGCGATGACCGGCTCGTTCTCCTTGGAGAGGTCGATCAGTTTGGCGTAGCAGCCATCCTCGAAGTTCGAGATGCCGGTGTCGGTCCAGACGTGCTCGTCGTCGCCGATCAGCTCGCGGTCGGGATCGGCCGACAGCGTGGTCTTGCCCGTGCCGGAGAGGCCGAACAGGATCGCCGAGTCGTTTTTGGGACCGACGTTGGCCGAGCAATGCATCGACAACTGGCCTTTGTCCGGCAGGACGTAGTTCATCAGGGTGAACATCGTCTTCTTGTTCACGCCGCAGTAGTCGGCCCGACCGAGGACGAGCGCCACCCGGGTCTCGATGTCGATGATCACGGCCCGGTTGCTGTGCGTGCCATCGCGCTCGGGCTCACAGTGGAAGGACGGCACGTTGATGAGGGTCCAGCCGTTCTCGGCGCGATCCGAGTCGTCGCGCACGTTCTTGGGGAACATGATGTTGCAGAAGTAGGCGTGCGTGGCGTATTCGCCGACAAAGCGGTACGGCTCGGCGAACTCGGGATCCCAGCCACAGAAGACGTCGGTCGTGTACAGCGTGGCGTTGCGCTCGTTCAGGTAATCGATCACCCGGGGCAGTAAGGCATCGAAGTGATCGGGGTCGAACTGCTTGAACCCGGGCTTCCACCACACGGTGTCGACCACGCTGGGGCGGGCCACGGCGAACGTGTCCTGCACGGGCCGCCCGGTGCAGGTGGGATCGGTGTAGTACACCAGCGGGCCGTCTTTTCCGAGCGCGGTCTGGTGGGCCTTTTGTTCGTCGCCGGGCCCATCGACCGAAACTCGGCCCTTGTCGTTGGCCAATGCCGCATCGAAGAGCTCGTCCTGGCTCAGGCCCGACATCAGCGTGACGTTCGTCAGGCCGAACTTCGCGGCGAGTTGGTCGGCAACGGTCATGGGTTCTCCTCCTGTGCCGCGGCCAGCCACGACCAACTGCGAGAGGTCGTGCGGGCTTTGCCGGGGCAAACTACAAATATGCCAAGCCGATGACGGATTATCTAGCCGGGGCGCCAAAAGAGCTCATCCGGCCTATCCCGAAGACGCTGTCGCGCGCCCAAAAGCACTGGTGAGGAAGCTGGCTGCGTCATTCTGCGCGGTTTTGGCCAGGTCGATGGCGTCGTCCATGTTGAAAAACCCATGGATCATGCCCGGATAGCACGTGTCCTCGGTCGCAACGCCGGCATCGCGTAGTCGATCGGCGTAGGCCCGACCTTCGTCACGAAGCGGATCGAATTCGGCGGTGAGAACGAACGCCGGCGCCACATTCGCCAGGTCGGGAGCATGGATCGGCGCAGCTTCGGGGTTGGTGCGATCGGCGTCGGTCACATAGCGCTCGTAGAACCACTCCATGGCGTCCCGGGTCAAGAAGTAGCCGTCGGCGTTCTCGGTCATCGATGGCCAACGACTCGGGTCGAGATCGGTACAGGGGTACACCAGAAGCTGGGCGGCGAGATCGAGGCCGGCATCGCGGGCCCGCACGGCGGCGATCGCGGCCAGGTTGCCACCGGCGGAGTCGCCGGCGACCGCGAGACAGGTGGTGTCGATCCCCCACCGCGCGCCGTTGGCCGCCACCCACTGGGTCGCTGCGAAACAGTCGTCGGGAGCAGCCGGAAACCGGTGCTCGGGCGCCAGGCGGTAATCGACCGACACGAAGACCGCACCGGTCCGCGCGGCCATCTTGCGGCAAACCGCATCGTGGGTCTCGAGACTGCACACGACCCAACCTCCACCGTGGAAGTACACGACGCCGGGCGCATCGGTCATCGAGGGTTCGGGCCAGTAGACCCGTACCGCGATGTCGCCCGCCGGGCCGGGCACGGTGTGGTCTTCGACCGCGTGCATCGGGAAGGGCTCATCGTCGGTGCCCGAACCGGCTTCCATCAGGGCACGGATTGGTCGGTGATCGTCGCCCAGATCGTTGAACGGGCTGAGCTCGACCATGAGATCGAGGATCAGCTGGGCTTGTGGATCGACCGGCATCATTCCCCCTGAGATGCGTTGCGGACGGCGACAACCTACTCAGCGCGATTCGGCCGCGTCAGATCCGCGCTCGGGGGTCCCTAGCATGGGGCCGTGATCATCTGGAGCGAAGTGCGCGGCCTCGTCGCGGTCGCGGCAACCGTCGCCGCCATCATTGCGCTGTTCGCCTATATCCCGACGATCGGCGACGACGAGAATTTCTACGATGAAACGTCGGTCACCACGACCACGGTGCCCCCGACGACAACGATCGACACACCGCTGCTGGCCGGCCTCGACGTCGTGCTCGACCTCTGCGATCTGGCTCAGGACTTCGCCGATGGTTCGAACAGCGATCTCTATGACTTTCCCGGAAAGGTCCCCCAGCTGGCCCAGGAGTTCTACGACCAGGCCTACGACCTGTCGGTCGGCGATGTCCGGGCCGAGTACGCCGCGGCCCGGAGTTACTACGAGGACTACAACGAAGTCGCCCGGCCC